>DASQDV010000302.1:0-3087 GCA_035633995.1 Pyrinomonadaceae bacterium
CGCGCGATGAAGACGACGTAGTCCGAGTAGTTCAGACGCGCGCGGTAGTTGTTGCGCCGCGCGACGGCGAACAGATCGGCCAACCCCGTATCAATGGCGCGCAGGGCTTCGGCGCGCGGGCGGCTGACAGAGGCCACGCGCGCACCGTTCGGCGTCTGCGTAAAATAGTTGAAACGATCTCCCGTGTAGGATTCGGCGCGGGCGATTGTGCCCCGGTCAACGCTCACGCGCTGCACGTCCATGCGTTGCGAGTTCATGCGTTGCGCGCTCGCGCTTTGAAACAAATTCCCGCCCGATAGCGCGGCTAACATGAGCGCGGCGATGGCGACGGCAAACATAATCGGTCGCGTGCGTGTGTGCTTGTTCTTCATGCTCTTTTAGTCCCGGTATGAATGCTTAAAAAATTTTGATGCCCGCCCAAGAATGCCGACGCTCGCGGAAGGCATTTTTGAGGGGCATCAGTCGTCTCGAAACAGTATCGAGTTATTCTTTGGGCGACGGACTCTCCTTCGAGTTTTCGCCCGACCGCGCGCCGCGCCGAACCTGAATGAAAGCGACGCGGGGAGTCGGGCCTTAAGGCTTGTCCCTTTTGCCCTCCTTCGGCTTGTCGCGCTGTTCGCGGCGCGGCTCCTCGCGGCGCGGCTCCTTCTCTTTCTTGTCGAAGACTTTCGGGTCTTTCGGGGGAGGCTCGCGCTGGTCTCTCTGCGGCTGCGATGCCGCCAGCGCACCGGCAGCGAGCGCCGAGAAGATCAAGGCAGATGCTAATATTTTCTTCAAAGCTTTCATAACTTAAACTCTGGCCTCCTCATGTTCGTGATTATTCAGAGACGCGCATGGGAGGGAGAAGAGAGACGCGCATTCGTCTCGCCTCTTTACCTGAGCAAGATGGATGCCACACAGGCCGCGCGCGGCATCCTATTGCTTTTACAGTCCATAGTTTACCGCGTCAGGCCGCGAAGCGCACGCTTTCCGGCGCAATTCATACCGTATCGTGTAAGCGGGGGGAAAAGACAAAGGGCAAAGGGGTAAAGGGTAAAACCAAAATCCGGCTTGCCTTTTCCCTTTCACCTTTACTTCTTACCCTTTTCTCCTATCTCCTGACCATGATGCGAGCGCTGCCGACGTTGCCGCTGGCGTCGAAGCTGCGCAGTGAGACGGTGTGTTCGCCCGCGCCCGCGAGGGGCAGGTCGAGCGCGAAAACTTCGCGCGGGCTGTCGGCGATGCCGTCTTCGGGAAAGACCGCGCGCCACGCGCCGCCGTCCACGCTCACGTCTGCGCGCCGCACACGCCCCCGCGCGTCTTCAACGACGAAACTCACGCGCACGCGGTCGGCGCCGAGCGTCGGCTCGCCTCCGGCGCGCACGACGGGCGCGGTGTTGTCGATCTCGACCGGTTCGCTCTGTCGTTCGCCGGAGAGCGCCGCGCCGAGCGAATTCTCCGGCGCGTCCGACGCCACGACTTTGAAGTTGTAACGACCGTCGCCGAGCGCCGCGCCATCCACCGTGTGGAAGTTGTCGCGCAGTCTGTCTTTCAACAGGTGAAAGCTGCTCTCGGTCTGCGCGCGGTAATAGACTGCGTATTCGAGTTCGTCGCCGTTGCGATCCTCGGCCTGCCATTGCAACGCGACCGCTCCCCGCTGAAACGCGCGGCGCGGTGGCACTTGCGGCACGGGGCCGATGAGCGACGGGTCGAAACCGGAGGCTTCGAGGTTCGGATCAACCTGCACCTGAATCGCGGAGAGCAGAGCGATGCCTGTGGGCAGCGTCGTGATCGAGAGAATTTCCGGCGCGACGTTGCGCGGCAAATAGGCGAGGCTCACGTCTTCGATGCGCGATTCGACGCCCGCTCCGCCCGCCGTCGTCGCAGAGGGTGCGCGCAAGATCGCGCGCCACTGTATGAAGCGCGCGCGCGGGCTGGTCACCGCCGCGCCCGCAGGGTCGCGGTAAGGCGCGCTCCATTCGCTCCAGGTCGTGTCGGGACGTTCGCTGTTGCCGGTGCGCGTCTGCAACTCGACCGCGCCCGTCCCGCGCCACCAGATGCGCCCCCACGCGGCGAACACTGTGGCGTCGCGCACGGGCGATTCATACGTGCCTTCGCCGACCGGCTCGGCGGCAAAGCGAAACAGTTTGCCCTGATTGCTCGACGCGGCGAACGTCTCGCGCCCGCGCACGACGAACGAAGAAATTTGCGCTTCGGTTGACTGGATGAGAAGCGTGTCGCGCCCGTCGTCCTTGACGGAATAGATGCGCCCCTTGTCGCTCGTGCCGATGAGGACGCTGCCTCCCTGCGGCGCGGGCGCGACCGCAAACGCCGTCACCGAAGTCGAACTCCACAAAACGTCCGTCCCGCCGTCGGGCAGGATGCGAAAGACGGCGCTGCGCGCGTTCGTCAGTTCGTTGCGGCTGCGCGCGGGCTGCGCGGCATCGTCCGCCGAGACGGTCGAAGCAGTAGAGACTGTGCTCTGCGTGCCGACGGTCGAAGTCGTGGTCGCCGTCGTCGGCGCACTCGCCGCGCGCCCGCTCGATGCGGCGTCGCTCAGGGCGAGCGCGTAGATGGAATTATCAGCCGCCACCGCCAGCGCGTGCACTTCCCTGAGCGGCGAATCGAACAGCGCGAACGCCTTGCCCTCCGGCGAGATGCGCAGCACCAGCCCGCCCGGATCGGTGCCCGCGACGAGTTGCCCCGTCTTGTCTACGGCGAGCGAGATGACGTGCGTTTCGTTGATGTCGATCAGGAGCGCATCCTGCGGCTTCGCACCCGCCGCGCGCAGGCGATAAATTTTCCCCGTGTCGCCCGTGCCGACGGCGAGCGCGCCGTCCGAGAGCACTGCGAGCGACCAGATGTACTTGTCCGGCGGATCGAAATATTCCGAGGCGCGCCCTTCCGCGTCGATGCGATAGACTTTCCCGTCCGGCGACGTGCCCGCGTACAACGCGCCGTCGCGTCCGACGACGACCGCCATCACGTCGAGTTCCGCCGCGTCGTAGAGGAGCGTGCCCTTGCCGTCGGGTGCGACGCGAAAGATGCGCCCGTCGTGCCCCGTGCCGAGGTAGACGTTGCCGCGCTCGTCCGCCGCCGTTGACCAGA
>DASQDV010000303.1:0-14187 GCA_035633995.1 Pyrinomonadaceae bacterium
CCCGTCGAAGTGCCCGACGACGAACCCGACGGATTTGTGGGGCGAGTGTTCGATGGATTGACGGATGGATTGGCAGATGAATTTCCCGCCGCAGGATTATTCAGAGGATTGTTCGGCGCGTTGCCGCCCGGTGCAATGCGCCCCGCCAGGTTGCTCGCCACGCTCTCGGTCGGCGACACGTCGTTCGGAGTTGCCGACAGGCACGAAGCGGGGAGCAACGTGCTGAGAGACGCAAACGTCAACATACCCGGTGCGCCGCCGACCGCGCCGGAGTTGTTCCTGTTGCCGCCGCTCGTATTCGCGCCCGTATTCAACCCGATGCCTGCCGCGCCGCCGTCTCTCTTTTCGCCTTCGCCGATGCGCGCAAAGGCCGCACGCGCCGCTTGCTCGTCGCCCGCCAGATAATATGTCTCGCCGAGTTTGGCGAACATGAGCGCGGCGTTGGCCGTCTCGCGCCCGGTGCGGAAAATTTCGGCGGCGGGCTGGAAGTGTTCGAGCGCCGTCGTGTATTGCCCGTGCCTGAGATAGATGTCGCCGAGCGCGGCGTGTGCGGCGGCGAGGCCGCTCTGGTTGTTCGCCTGCGTGAAAAGTTTGAGCGCGGATTCGACGAGCGGCAGCGCCTGGTCTGCGCGGTTGCGACGCAGGAGTGCCGTGCCTTCTGCGAGCGCGCGCTCGGCCTCGCCCGCCGCGCTCGCAGAAGGCACGGACGCCGCCACCGTAGCGCCGCCCGTGCCCGCCGCCACTCTGGTCGAGACGGGAACTAAGGCTACGACGCACGCGAAACCGACGGCGAGCAGCGAGAGATAAAAACGTTGGGACATCCACGGCCTCCGGGCAATCATGCGGAAAGTGCGAGCAGGGTAGATTCAGGCGTGTGCGCGTTGATCGGGGATTCCGGTAGCATGATTCCGCTCCGTCGGATCAACGTGTAATTCACGATTATCGAATTTAGCACAACGCCCTCCCGAATCCAAAGACTAGCACCGTCACGCTCTATATTACGGACGCAGCCCGCCGGATGGATGCACCTGTCTCCGCCGCCCGGCACGCGTGGCGAGCCGTCGCGCGCCTCTCTCCAGCGCGCCCTCGCTTGAATTCCACGCGCGCCAAAAACAGAGCGGGCGTCGCACGCCTTCTTGCGCAAACGACGCCCGCCTTTAAATTTTTCTGCCCGCGCGTCCTCTTACTCGTAGCGCAGGCACTCAATCGGATCGAGCCGCGACGCCTTCATCGCAGGCCACACGCCGAAGACGAGGCCGACCCCGATTGATACCAGCAGCCCCGTCACCACCGCCCACATCGGGATCGAAGCCGGAAGCGCAGGGATGAAGAACATGATGAGTTGGCTGATGCCGATGGCGAGCAGGATGCCGAGTATGCCGCCGAAGAGCGTCAGGGTCATTGCCTCGAACAGGAACTGATTGACGATGTCTATGCGGCGCGCGCCGATGGCCTTGCGGATGCCGATCTCCTGCGTGCGCTCCGTCACGGAGACGAGCATGATGTTCATTACGCCGATGCCGCCGACGAGCAGGCCGACCGAAGAAATGGCGATGGCGATCACGCCGACCATCGCCGTGATGCTGTCGAACTGTTCGATGAAGGTGCTCGCCGTCTTCACGTCGAAGTTGTTCGGCTCGTTGAACTTCACGCCGCGACGCGTGCGCAGGATTTCTTCCACCTGATCGAGCGCGGCCTGCACCTGCCCCGTCTTCGCGCGAATCACGAGAATCAGGAAACGCCTGGCGGGCGCAATCTGGAGTCCGGTGCGGAACGGGACGAGCACGGCGTTGTCCTCCTCGTTCTCGCCCATCACGGTGTTCTTGCGCTTCGCCAGCACGCCGATAATCTCGAAGACGTAACCGCCCATCTTCACCTCTTTGCCCACGATGTTGTCGGGGTGGTCGGGAAAGAGGGCGTCCGCCGCGTTGACGCCGATGACCATCACGTTGCGGCGGTAGATGTCGTCCTGTTCAGAGATGAAACGCCCCTCGCGCAACGGGGTGTTCATCACGTAGGAATGGTTGGCCGTGACGCCTTTGGTGTTGCCGCGCCGGTAGGTCTTGCCGTTGTAGCTGATCGTGTCGTCGAAGGGGCCGCCGCCATAGCCGATGTTCGGCGACTCGAAGGCCACGTCATCAACCGCGCTCGCCGCCTTCAAAGCCTCGCCGTCTTCGGGCGTCAAGACTTTGCGCATGCGCTCGTTTTGATCGCGCTCGCCGAGCTGCGGCCCCGTCGTCAGGTGAAACGCGTAGAGGTTGTTCGACCCGTACTCTTCGACGATACGGACGATGTTGCCGCGCAAGCCCGTCAAAATCGAGGCGATGACCACCGCCGTCAGGACGCCGATGACGATGCCGATGGTCGTCAGGATGCTCCTGAACTTGTGCGCCCGAATGCTGTCGAGCGACATCGCCAAAATCTCTTTCGTGAGCAACCCGGGCAATCTCATAACTTCACTTCTTCTTCTGAATTCTCGGCCTCGACTTCTCGCTCTATGTTCGCGCGCCTAATTTCTCGTCAGCGCGACAATCGGGTCGAGCCGCGACGCTTTGTAGGCCGGGTAAATTCCGGCGACCATGCCGATGCCGCCCGAAGACAAAATCGAGAGCAGGACATAGCCGATGGTGATCGTCATCGGGATCGGAGTGGTCGCCGAGATGAGCGCGGCCAGCCCGGCGGCCAGCAGGAGTCCGAGCACGCCGCCGAGCGCGCAGAGCGTCGAAGACTCGATCAAAAACTGCATCATGATCTGCTTGCGCCGCGCGCCGAGCGCCTTGCGCAAACCGATCTCGAAGGTGCGCTCCGTCACCGAAACGAGCATGATGTTCATCACGACGATGGCGCCCACCACGAGCGAGATGAACGTGATGGGCACGACGACCGCCGCAATCGCCCCCGTGAATTCGTCGATCTGGCCGCCGAGTTCTTCCGTGTTGACGAGGCCGAAATCGTCTTCCTCGCTCCCGACGAGCTGGTGATAATTCCGTAGCGCCGTGCGCGCGTCTTCAATCGTGTACTGGAAGGTCTCGCGCGAAGAACCTTTGCCGTGAATCTGTATGTCGCGCGGGCGGCCGTAGATGCGCCCGAAGGTGGAGAGCGGAATGTAGACGTGCTTGTCCACGAGGTCGCCGAAGATGGGGCCGCGTTTTTCTTCCACGCCGACGACGCGCAAAGGCAGACCGCCGACCTTCAGGGTTTTCCCGATGGGGTCTGTGTCGGGGAAAAACTTGTCCTTGATGTCGCCGCCGAGCACGACGACAAGCGCGCCGCTCTGCTCCTCTTCGGGCTGGATGAAGCGCCCGTCGGCCATCGTCTTATCTTCGATGTCGCCCATGTTGGCCGTCACGCCAAAGACGATGCCGCCGTAAAAGCTCTTGCCGTCCTGCTCGAAGTTCGTCCCGCGCCCGGCCTGCGCGCCGACCATCGTGCATTGCGTGCAGTGCTGGCGCAGCCACTCCACGTCCAGGTGATTGAGGTGCGGGTTGCGCCGCTGGCGACGCTCCATCTCCTCCTCGGACATCTGGCCGGAATTCGCCATGCGCGCGATCATGAAGTGGTTCGAGCCGAGCATCTTCCCGACTTTGTCTACGACGTAAGTGTTCAGCCCGCTGATGGCCGCGCCGACGACGACGACCGACGCGACGCCGATGATGATGCCGATGAGCGTCAGGAAGGCGCGCAGCTTGTGCGCGAAGATGGACGAAAGCGCGATCCGCGTGGCATCTATGTAAAAGGTGTAGACGTTTCTCATAAAACTGGAACGATCCGGCGAGTAAACCTGGCTGGACGCGAGGATATACGACGAACCGGCGCGGAAGGTTTAACGTAATCGCGGCGAAACTGCGCGCTACAGCCAAGAGCACAAATGCTCAACAAGCGCACCACGACGAGCCGCCCGCGACCGGCGCGCGAGCGCAAACCAACGCTTATAGATTAAACGCCGGAGGAAGGGCTTCGATTAACACGCGTGCGCCGTAAATTCAGGCGGAAGCGTCGGGCGCTGTGGCGGCGGCGGCGGGCGCGCTCGCGTCGGAGGCCATCCCGGTTTTCGCTTCGAGACGCCGTTTCATAAAGCGGCGCAAGGTGGTGAGTCGCTCCTCGGCGTCGGGCAGGCGCGTGACGAGTTGTTCGAGGTGCGTCAGGTAGTAGGGCGCGCCCGTGAGCGTGCGAAACTCTGCGAGGAAGGGTTGGAGTTTGGCGTAGACGGCGATGTGCTCGAAATGGATGTCGTTGAATAGTTGCTCGTCTATCGAGCCGTGATTGACGAAGGCGGCGGCCATGTCCCAGTAGGAGGAAACCATGCGGTAGGCCGCATTGTCTTTGCCGACCATGACGGCCAACACGTCCTGCGTGCTCTCCGGGTTGAACTCGGTCATAAACCAGTCGCGCGCTTTGCGCATCGTCTCGTCGCGGCGCAGTTCGTAGAGCCGCAAAATGATGTTCACGTCCTCCTGTTTGTTCGACATCGCCTCAAGACTCCTTTCGACCATAAGCTATGAGTTAAAGTCCGGCAGGTTCGCTAGTCTTCCGGCGCGCTGCCTGCTCGCGCCGCCGCCGCTGTGACGGGTTGGACGCCCGAAGCCGCTTCCTGCAATTCCGCTTTGCGGCGCAGCATGAAGGCGAGGAAGGCGCGCGTGGGCGAGGGTTGGAAGCGCGCAAGCGAGAGCATGGAGACCGAGCGGCGCAGACTATGACCCTCAATCTCCAACTGCGCGAGTTTGCCCGCCTCGACCTCCTCGCGCACAGCCCAGGAGGGCAGGAGCGAGATGCCGAGGCCGTGCTCGATCATGCGCTTCATAAAGTAGGTATCGTTGGATTCGAGCGCGAGGGCGGGGCGAATCCCGGCGCGTTTGAAGAACTCTTCGGTGGCGCGGCGAATCGAAGTGCCGCGCTCGAACATGATCAGGCGCTCGCCTTCGATCTCGCCCGTCGTCGTCGCGCCGCTCGCGGAGCGCGCGAGCGGGTGCGCGCCGCCCACGACGAGCACGAGTTCGTCCTCGAACAGCTTCGTCACCTGCAAAGCCGGAGAGTAGGCGGGGAGCGACGCGAAGCCCACGTCGGTCGTGCCGTTCAGCACGTCGGCCATCGTCTGCTCGGTGCTGACGGTCGTGCGAAACGAAAGTTCGATCTTCGGGTTGGCGCGCATGAACGACTCGAAGGGCGCGGCGAAGAGATGGACGAAGGCCTGCGTGGCCGCCGCCGCGCGCACGCGCCCCGTCAGAGCGCGCTCTGCGCCCGACACCTGCTCGCGCAGAGCCTCCGCGTCGTCGAGTATGCGTTCGGCATATTCGAGCGCGACCTCGCCCGCCTGCGACAGTTTTACGCCGCGCTTGAGACGGACGAAAAGCGGCTCGCCGAGTTCGGTTTCGAGCGCCTTGATCTGGTGGCTGATGGCGGCCTGCGTCAGGTTGAGGCGTTCGGCGGCGCGTGTGAAGTTCAGCGTCTCGGCGACGACGCGAAAGGCGCGCAACTGCGACATCTCCATGCTTTCGTCTCCCGTCCCCGATCAGGTGTCAGAGCATTTGCGAAGGCGTGAATTATAACAATCAAACGTGACAACAAGCAGCCGTCGCGACCGTTTCCGGTCGCGCGCGGACGGCGACAAAGCCCCCGTGCGTTCAGAGCGGACGACGCCCGGAGTTGAAAGCGGCGGCCTGGATGTTGTAGAGCTATCGTCTAAATTTTAACGCTCGATCAAGTCTCGCGCGGTGGCTCAACCAGTTCTTTGCGCCCGCGCCGTTCGACAGGAATTTCATGGCTCACAAATCTTCCGGCGGCACGCGCTTCTCGCATCTAGACCCGCACGCGACCGGCGCGCCCAATTTGCTGCGCGTCGTCATCGAGACGCCGCAGGGCAGCCGCAACAAGTTCGACTACGACGAGGAACTCGGCCTCTTCAAACTCGGCGGCGTGCTCCCGGCGGGCGCGGTCTTCCCTTTCGACTTCGGCTTCGTGCCCTCGACCACAGGCGGCGACGGCGACCCGCTCGACGTGCTCGTCCTGATGGACGCGGCGGCCTTCGCCGGTTGTCTCGTCGAGGCGCGGCTCGTCGGCGTGATCGAAGCCGAGCAGACCGAGGCGGACGGCGAGACGACGCGCAACGACCGCCTCATCGCCGTTGCGGCGAAAGCGCGCAGCCACAAGACCGTGCGCTCGCTCGGCCAACTGGACGAGAACCTGCTCGACGAGATCGAGCACTTCTTCGTCTCTTACAATGAAATAAAGGGAAAGACGTTCAAGCCGCTCGGGCGTTTCGGCCCGCAGCGCGCGGAGCGAGTCGTAGAGGAAGGCGGGCGGCGTTTTCGCGCGGCGCGGCGAAAGGCTGCGGCGAAGAAGCGGCGTTCGCGATAGTGCGATTGAGAAAGGCTGAGAATTAAGGCACTCGCCGCCGCAGAGGCACGCGCAGAGGCCGCACACAAAAAGAGGAGAAGCCGCGACCTTTAGCGTGTGTCGCAGGCTTCTCTCTCGTGCGGAACTTGCCGGTTCGCGGTTAGCCGCGCGGTTGCTGTTGCGGCGGGCGGCGTTTCTTCTTGTTGCGCTTGCGGGCGAGGGCGGATTTGAGTTTCGCCTTCTGCCCCTTCGACATGAAGAAGGCGTGCTTCTTCGCGTCCTTGATGATCTCTTCGGTCATCACCTTGCGCTTGAAGCGACGCAGCGCGCTCTCGATTGATTCACCTTGATTGACGTTAACGGTTGCCATCTTATCTCCTGCTCTCGATTCTAACGCGCCGAAACATTTCTCTAAAAGTTGCTCGCGCGCGGTCGTTACTTCTATTTGTTAATCAAAAACTTGCCAAAGGTCAAGCGGCGGGCGCGCCCGCGCGCGTTAATTGTCTGCGCGCCCGTGTACGAGGCGGCGCATGCGATCCGAAAAGAGCACGTCTATTTTCTTCGGCTCGACGAGAGCCATCACTTCGCCCAGCCCGTAGGTCGGATGGAGCATGGTCTGCCCGGCGCGGTAGGTGCGCGTCCAGTCGTAGGGCGTGCCGGTCTGCGCGCCGGAACGCGTGCCCGGCGCCTGCGCGCTCGTTTTGAACGAACTGCGCGTGCCGCACTTCGGGCAGTTGACGCGCGAGATCAAGCCGCGCTTCGTCACCGTCGCCACGACGTGCCCGCGTTCCTCGCCGCACGCCTCGCACCATTTCTCCACGCGGTCGCCCACGGCGTAAGTCTGTCTCTCTGCCATAAAACCTCCGCAGAAAGTGAGTCGTTTATCGTCAATCGTGAAGAGACGAAATCCTGTTTTATCTATTCACGATTGGCGATTGACGATTCACGCTCTTATTTATATCTATAAGTGATCCGGCCTTTGGATAGATCGTAAGGGGACATCTCGACCTGCACGCGGTCGCCGGGGAGAATACGTATAAAATTTTTGCGCATCTTGCCGCCGATTTGCGCCAGCACGACGTGGTCGCTGTTATCCAGACGAACGCGGAAGAAGGCGTTGGGCAGTTTGTCTATCACGACGCCCTCGGCTGGAATCAGATCATCTTTAGCCAAACAAACTCTCCTTTGGTTAACTCAAGCGCGAGCGTCGCCTGTTTGAAGAGACGCGCGGTGCGCTTTACCCGAAGCTCCGGCGAACGACTTTCACGGGAGTCGTCCGTCTTCCTCTACCCTCGTTTGGTCAAAACTTGACACCGCGAGCGCCCCGGCGACTCTGAATTTTCGTCGCGTGGGGCGCTGTCTACGGTGCGCTCTCTCTGAATACCAAATGGACGGTCGCCGGTAGTCGCTTACCAGCGCGGCTCGCGATCACCGCCGCCCCCGCCGCCATAACCACCGCCGCCGCCGTAACCGCCGCCACCGCCACGACCGCCACCGCCGCCGCCACCGTAGCCGCCGCGACCACCGCCGCCACCGCCACCGTAACCGCCGCGTCCGCCGCCACCACCGCCGCCTTCCGCGCGCGGGCGCGCTTCGTTGACGCTCAGGTTGCGGCCATTGAATTCCTTGCCGTTAAACTGCGCGATGGCAGCTTCGCCCTCTTCTTTCGTCGCCATTTCGACGAAGCCGAAGCCGCGCGAGCGTCCCGTCTCGCGATCCATCACGACCGAAGCCGACTCGACCGTCCCGACCTGGCCGAACAGTTCCTGCAAGTCTTCGCCCGTGGTCTTGAAATTGAGATTACCGACGTAAAGTTTCATTGACATAACTGAAAATCCCCTCCCCCTTCTAGGGAGCGTGAAGAGAAGCTCGAAGGCTGTTGGCTTCGTGAACGGGTAGCAGCGAAGTCGCGTGTTCGGAATGCCCTGACGAGCAGCTTCTGCGTGTTAGTATCGGCCTGCTCTCGAACTATCCAGACGCCGCCGCTTTCGCTCTCCACAGCGCGGGGCGCATCACCGTTGATGCGCGAGAGAAGGAGTGGACGGCAGATATTATGCCCTGTGCGCCAAAAAAAGGCAAAAGCCGAGCGCCGCGCGCAAATCACCCGAAATCAGGCAGGCGCGTGCGCTGCCGGCGGGCAACCCGGGCGGCCGTAATTCCCGCCCCGCTTTTGACATCCGGCGCTGTCGCGATAATAATCTACGACGCGCCAACAGAAGTTCGACGCGCGCCGCCGCGCACGTCGTTTTCAACCTAAACGTCCGCCTTAACCTCGTAACCGGCGTGCAGATTTTCCGTCCACGCGCCGCCGCACTCCGCTTAACCCGACGCCGGAACAAGCGCCGCACCCGCGCGGCTCGCGCCCTCCGGCCGCCGCGATTTTCCGTCAGGTGACGGCCACGCGCGGCATCGTTTGAGACGCAGAGACGGCAAACTTCCGCGCCTTTCGCGCGCCGAGCGACGGCGGCACAAACCTTGCACTCGTGAAACGCGTTTTGCGTAACTTCAAGACCGAGATTTTAGTAAGACCATGAAACTCAAAACCCTCGTCCTCGCCTTCTCGGCGTGCGCCCTGTTCCTCTTCGCCCCGACCGTCGTGCGTGCGCAAACATGGCAATACACCGCGCTCGGCGATTCGCTCGCCGCCGGTTTGAACGACACGGAGGGCGGCTACGTCGCGCGCTTCCGCAACCACATCCAGACCGACACGGGCGCGACCGTCAACGTCATCAATCGCGGCGTCCCCCGCTGGACGAGCGCAGACCTCCTGAACGCGCTGCGCACCGACGAGACTTTGCGCGCCCAGATCGCCAGCTCGCAGATCGTCACATGGAACATCGGCGCGAACGATTTTCAAGATGCGGTCGGGCGCTACCAGAGCGGCACGTGCGGCGGCGCGGACAATCAGGACTGCGTGCGCGCCACCGTCGCGCAGTTTAAGGCCAACTGGAACGCCATCGTCGCGCAGATACTTTCTCTGCGCAGCCCCTCGAACACCGTCATCCGCACGATGGACAACTACAACCCGGCGGTTGACCTCCTGCGCGCCTTCGGCCTGCTCCCCGTGATGAAGCCCTACCTCGAAGAGATCAACCGCTTCATCTTCCTGAGCGCCGTCAGCAACCGCATCGGCTGCGCGCGCGTCTATCTCGCCTTCAACGGCGTGAACGGCGAAGCGGACGCGGGCACGCGCGGCTACCTCTCGTCAGACGGAGTCCACCCGAACAACACCGGCCACGACATCATCGCCGCCGAACTGCGCGCGCTCTCCTACCGCCCGCTGTTCACGCCGCAGAGCACGATCCAGTTTCTCGTCCCCCTCACGCAGGTCAACGAGCGCGACGGGCGCGCCACCGTCATCGTCACGCGCGGCGGCAACACGAGCGGCGCGGCTTCGGTCGAGTATGCGACCGTTGACAGTCCGGCTTCGGTCTCCTGCGCCGCGCCCGCCGGAGACGGCGCAATAGGCACGGCCTACGCGCGCTGCGACTACGCGACGACCGTTGACACGCTCTCGTTCGCCCCCGGCGAAACGCAGAAGACCTTCACCATCCCCATCGTTGACGACGCGCACACGGAAGGCACGGAGGAGTTTCCCATCAGGCTCGACAACCCTGCGGGCGCGTCGCTCGGCGTGCGCCCGACATCCAGCGTGCGCATCATGGATAACGAATTCACCACCACCCCGCCCGTCTTCCCCCCGAACCCGATTCTCTCAAACGACTTTTTCGTCCGCATGCAATACCTCGATTTCCTCTCGCGCGAGGCAGACGCCGACGGCTTCAACGCGTGGATGAACGTTTTGAACCGCTGCCCGGACGTGAACAACAACGAGACTTGCGACCGCATCACCGTCACATCGTCCTTCTTCCGCTCGCGGGAATTTCAACTCAAAGGCTACTTCGTTTACCTGTTCTATAAAGTCTCCTTAGGCCGCCTGCCCCGCTACACGGAGATCATCCCGGACATGCGCCGCGTGACGGGCGCGACCGCCGAAGAAGTCTTCGCCAAGCGTCTCGCGTTTGCGAACGCGTGGGTCGAGCGCGAGGATTTCAAGGCTCGCTACCCGGCGTCGCTCTCGCCGGAAGAGTTCGTTGATCGGCTGCTGCAAGCGACCGGCGTTACTCTCGGCGGCGGCAACGCGGTGGTGACGCGCGAGTCGCTCGTCGGCGACTTGCAGGCCCGGAAGAAGACGCGCGCAGAAGCTCTCATGGCCGTCGTCGAGCACCCGTCCGTCGATGCGCGCGAGCGCAACGGCGCGTTCGTCGCCATGCAATACTTCGGGTACCTGCGGCGCGACCCCGAAGAAGGCGGCTACAACAACTGGCTCAATTACCTGCAAGCCAACCCCACAGACTTCCGCACGATGGTCAAAGGCTTCGCCAACTCGCAGGAGTACCTGCTGCGCTTCGGACAAGCACAGTGAGGAATTGTGGATTGCGGAATGAGGATTGAAAACTAGATCGTGTAAATGACGATGCCCTGCAAATTGCAGGGCATCGTCATTTTCTGAATTCCTCTCTGTCTATGGCGACTTAACCAAGATCACATCCCAAGCCCAGCGTCCGACTTGAGCGCCGCGCACATCCCTGACTTTCGCTCGATACTTGAATTGATTGCCGTATTGGTCAGTCCGTTTAGACTCTTTATATTTTAGATCAAGAGTAGCAATGCCGAGTTGCGGAAAGGTGTGTAGCTCATGCTGCTCTGAGATGCCGTTATGATTTGTGTCTTGCCAGAGACGCAAACTGGAGAAGACGGCATCTCCTTCGTTTATCACGCCATCCGAGTTGCCGCCCTGTTCCGGTCGGTCAAACTCGGCGAGCGCGCGGAATCCGTTAGGCTCATCGGAGGGCGGTTGTTCGGTGCGACCGCCGAACAACTCCGTGCCGCCGTCTATCACTCCATTAGCGTTGCGGTCTAAGGCGAGCCACGCGTCATCGGAGTCGGCGGCTGTCCACGAGACCCGATCTATAGAACCGTCGCCCGTCAGGTCGAAGCTCACGCCGTCGGCGGCGCTCGTCAGTTGAAAACCATCGCCCGCAACGTCTATCAGAATCGGCGTACAGAAGGTGGTGGCGCACACACAGCCGCAGGTTTGTGGATTCCAAGATTGGTCATAGGGGCAGGGGTACTGCTGTTCCCAGCAATACTCCGGGGTCGGCGTGGGCATCGAAGGCTGGTAGTTACTATGTATACTTATAGTGCTTCGGTCGCACGATGTAATTTGCGTCGTCATATTATTGTAGATGTCATTTACACCAGCCCCACTATTCATTACCGTCTGGCGAGGTTCCTGTGAAGCGGGGTGCGCTAATCCCATAGTGTGACCTATTTCATGCAGCCCTATTTTTTCAATAATTTCCGGATACCCTGTTTGAGAAGGGTCCACTCCGGTTCTTGGGGTCGCATCAATGGTCAAGGTGGCATGCTCCAAAGTAACTCCGGTAGCGCCAGATGTGGTGGAGCCATCAGAATTTACCCGTCTAATAGCCCCGGGGGCGTACTCTCTTTGACCTGTCTGAGAATTCGTATAAGGATTCTCTCCATTTTGAATCACTAAATTCGGAGGGCCGAACTGGTAATTCGGGGCAATCCCTGTGTCCACGAAGCGGACGCCAGAACCGTTTGCCTGATTTTCCTCGTTCCATTTATTGATAGCTCGGAGCATGGCCTGTTGCTGTTCAGGCGGCATGTTTGGATTAATACTGAAGAGGACTGTTTTGCCAGCGGGCCAAGCAGTTTGACTAGCCGTGGGGCATTCTGCAAAGGTTATCGAGGATAAGCTAAATAAGATGGCGAGCAAGCAGGAAACTCTGAACAGGCTCCCGCTGGTTATCATGTGGGTTCGATAAGGAAGAACTTTCAGTCTCGTGCGTGAGGTAAATGCGGCGTTCAACATGGTCGCTCCTTATTCCATCCCGGCTCAATGTTGGTTTACGCATTTAGTCGTAGCAGTTGTGTTACGGATCGACTCAAGGAATGACGCGCTAGCGGTGGGAACACCTTCCGGCATTTTCCCAAAAGGCATCACGACATTTCCGTTCAGAGCGAAGCTGCCATATGGGTACGCAAGATATGCTCCCGTCTCAGGAATAGCTCGCAGGAAAAGCACGTAACGACTACCAACCGTAAACGGCTTAAAGCCTTCACGCTCGGCGCGAATTGTTCTCCCGTTAATCTGCCCGATTCCACCCTCACGGATGACGGTAATAGTTCCTCCCGCCTTCAATTCAGGGATGTGCTCACCTTTGATTACTTCCTCAACCTTTAAGGTGTACTCAGTGAAGAGGAAACTTTCATCCTCAGTAAGTTGAGGCGAGTCTGTGGTCAACGTACCGACAACAATGATTCCTGCATTACAGATGGTGAAGGGTAGTGTGGGTAATTCGGCAATGCCTTTGCCGGAGATGGAAATAGTTAAAGGCTCTTCGACTGTAACAAAAATATCCCCGGAGCCTTTTGCAGCAAGATCACGTAGCTTTGGACCAGGAGATGTTTTCAGATACTGGCGATGATGTTTCTGTTTCTGCGACAGAGCGGACTCATCCAGAAGTATCTCTTTTTTCTCTTTTCGTGGCTTCTGATCCTGTGATGAAGCGATGTGTGACACACTCAGGTAAGCAGCCAGTAAAACAGTCAAACCTATGACAAATTTCTTCATTTCTCCTCCACCATAACGTCAGCAGATCGGTTTTGAAATTATGCGCTCCAACTTGTCGGGGAAACATGTTGATGGGGAAAGGTTGACAAAATCTGGTGAGGATTCGTCAACGGGCTGACGTTTTTCACAAGGGGAAATTGCTATATACGCCTATTCGACTGGCCTGTCAACAGTAAATTTATTGTTAACCGTCTTCAACCGGCAATTGCTCGCCCTCAGCCGTGCGCGTTATTTATCCGCCGTTTCGTCGTAGAAGAGGATGATGACGACGAGCCAGATGGCGGCGGCGGCGGCGATGAGGAAGAAGATGATGGCGAGGCCGGGATAGCCGAAGAGTTTGAAACTCGTCTCGACGCGCATCAACAGCGACGCGCCGACGATCATCGAGGCGATGACGAGGCCGACCGTGATGCGGTTCGCCACCTTCTGCAAACCCTCCATCAACTTCTTTTCGTCAATCGCGTCAACCTTCAACTGCAACTCGTTATTGCCGACGGCGTCGAGAATCTTGTTGACGCGGTTGGGCAGGCGTTCGAGAAAATCCTTCACGTCGAGCAAATTCGTCATCAAGTTGCCGGGCGCAAGCGACTTCAGGATGCGCTGCTGCATGATCTGGCTCGCGTAGTTGCGAATAACGCGGTTCGGGTCGAAATCGGGCGCGAGCGTGTAGACCACCTGATCGAGGTTGAGCAGGGCTTTGGCGATCATGGTGAATTCGGGCGGGAGGCGAAAACCGCGCTCCGCCGCGATGCGCTGGATTTCCAGCACGACGCGACCGGCATCGATCTTCGTCATGCTCGTGTCGGTGTGGCGCGCGACGATGTCCGACACGTCGCGCGTAAACTCCTCCTCCTCGAAATTCTCTTTGCGCGTGCCCATGCGGATCGTAATGTCCGCCGCCTCTTCGCCGCGCCCGTCGGCGATGGCGAGCAGAAGGCGCAGCAGGTTGTCCTGAAAGCCGGACATGATGCGCGCGACCATGCCGAGGTCTAAGAGCGCGACGCGCTCGTCTTCGGTGAGGAAGACGTTGCCCGGGTGCGGGTCGGCGTGAAAGACGCCGTCCACGAGTATCTGCTGCAAGTAGGCGCGGAAGAGTTGTTCGGCGAGCCGCGTGCCGCTGATCTCAAGGCGGCGGATCGGGTGAAGCGCCGTGATCTTCTTGCCGTGAATGTAGTCCATCGTCAGGACGC
>DASQDV010000304.1:0-5874 GCA_035633995.1 Pyrinomonadaceae bacterium
GTGGCGTCGGTGAACCGGTAGGCGGCGAGCGCGCGTGCGGGGTTGGCGGCAAAATCCCTTACGTCGTCGAACTCCTGCGGTTCAACCAAGTCCTTGATCTTATCCTGTGTACGTTTCATCCGCTGGTAGAATTGGGAAAAATACCGAAGTGAGAGGAAAGACCGCGACCGTAGCCAACAGCGCGGGAAGGCACTTTCGACTGTACCACGCGCGCGCGAAGAGGCGCAATCAATATACTTTCGCGCGCCCGGAGCGTGACACAAACTCTACAATTTCCCCCCCCGCGCTGCTATAATGCGCCGGACGGCCACAAACGGACTTCAGGCAAATTTGCAGATTTGACGGGCGCGCGGAAGGGCGCGGCGCGCCGGACGCCGCCGCTGCGGCGGCGCAACCACTTTCGCGTTTGCGTGCATCAAAGGGTCACGCGCTTTTATGCCACCGTTCGGCTTCGTCCACAGAGTTCGCTAGCGGCACGCGCGTGGCAACCATTCGCGGCGGGCGCGTCCCAAAACGCAGATGAAAATTCACGTCGCACCGGACACGGCAGCGACTTCGGCCCGACGATAGGGTGAGCACCTTCTCCCCGGCGGCCACAGTTGTTCGATGAAATTCTGGAGATTTTCCGCCATGTTCAACCAACTCTCACGCAGCATCACGGCTCTCGCGCTCGTCTGGGCGCTTCTGGCCGGGGGCGCGTCCGTCACCTTTGCGCAGAAAAAGGCTTCCCAGAGCGAGAAAGCGGCTGCCGAACAGAAGGCCAGAGAGGCCTCCGAGAAGCAGGACAGGGAAGACGCCCTAGAGGCCGCCAACGCCAAGAAGAAGGCCGAAGCCTCCAAAGGCAAGCCGCTCTCGACCGACGAAGACCCCAACCAGATCGGCAAACGCAAGATCAACGGCGGCTTCATCGCCTCGATGAGTGGTTCGATTGAGAAGGAAGTCTCGCTCGGGCGCGAACTCGCGGCGGAAGTTGACCGGCAGGCGAAGTTCATAGACGACCCCGTCATCACGGAATACGTCAACCGCGTCGGCCAGAACGTCGTGCTCCACTCGGACGCGAAGATTCCCTTCACCATCAAAGTCATAGACGCCGACGAGGTCAACGCCTTCGCTTTGCCCGGCGGCTTCTTCTACGTCAACAAGGGCTTACTGCTCGCCGCCGACAACGAAGCGGAGATCGCCGGCGTGATGGCGCACGAGATCGCGCACGTCGCCGCGCGCCACGCGATGGAGAATATCGCGAAGGCGAACCTCTGGCAGGGTCTGGCGATGGCCGGTTCCATCTTCCTCGGCGGCATTCCCGGCCTCATCTACCAGAACACCGCCGGGCTTGGCCTCGCCGCGCTCTTCTCGAAGTTCAGCCGCAGCGCCGAATCGGAAGCGGACAGGCTCGGCACGCAGTACCTCTACGCCGCCGGTTACGATCCGAACGCGATGGCGACGATGTTTGAAAAGCTCGCCTCGAAGAACAAGAAGAAGCCCGGTTTCTTCGCCAAGACCTTCGCCTCGCACCCGCAATCAATCGAACGCCTCGAAGCGTCGCGCGTGCTCGTCGGGCGTTTTCCCGAACGCGAGGAATACGTGGTGAGCACGTCGGAATTCCAACGCGTCAAGGGACGCCTGCTGCGCCTGTCGAACGCCAAGGCTTCGACCGCCGGTAACATCGCCGGTGGCGGCGACGACGGCGGCCCGCGTCGCCCCACGCTCAAGCGCCGCTCGCCCGCGCCCGACCCGACCACCGGAACGGGCGATCAAAAGGAGCAGAAACAGGAAGCGCCCAAACTCAAACGCGCCACCGACAACCCGAACCCGCAGCCGACCGACAAGCCGTAAGCGAGTTTCGAGTTCACGACAATAAAAGTGGCTCGCAAGGTATCGAACCTTGCGAGCCTCTTCTATTTTTTGCCTCGAAGCGACGGCTTACCTGTTCTGCTGTCTGAGCGCGCGAGGGGCGCGGGGAAGCGAAAGTCGCCCCGCTTTACATGCCTTTCTTCTTCGCCGGGCCGGCGTCGGTCTTGGCCTTCGGGAGCGGCTTGGCGGGTTTGAAGTTCGGCGGCAGCGGCGTGCCCGTCGCGTTGCCGGAAACCTCGACAATATCGCCCTTCATCGGGGCGAGCGCGCCGAGCAATTCGTTCTTCTCCGCCTCCGGCACGTTGAACTTGTCGAGCGCCTTCACCAAATCTTCGACGAGCGCGTTAAATTCGCCCTCCGTCACCTTCATGTTCTTGTGCGCTTTCTTCATGCTGTTGCCCGTATAGACACACGGGCCGCCCGTCGCCGCGCAGACCTGCTCGACGAGGTAATGCGTCAGGCGCGCGGCGTTTGTTCTGGCAAACTTCTTGTTGACGCGTTCGTCTGCGAGCACGCGCGCGGCGAACTCGCCGACGACGGCTTTGATCGCGTCCAGCCCGCCGAGACGTTCGTAGAGCGACTTCTGCGCCGTCCCCGACGCCGCCGTCGTCGCCGAACTGCTGGTATTCTGCGCCTGCGCGCCGACGGACATCGCCCCGAGCAGGCACAACGCAGCCAAGACAATTTTCATTCTTCGCATAACGTTTCTCCTTATTTTGTGAAAAGGCGCGCACTGCTGAATTGCGCCGGATGTTGCCTGAATGACCGCGAGGAAAAGATGGGGTGCATGATACACGACTTCCCCCGCCCTTGTCGCGCCAAATCGTCGCGCCTCACGCACTTAACCTCGCTCTGGAACTTGACAATTTTCCGCCCCGTTAAGTATTCTACTCGTTCGCGTTGAAGACGCTATTTTCCGAGAGAGTTATCTATGTCAACATACTTTCCGAGCGGGCAGGGTCTCGCAGAAAAACGCAAATGGTACGTCGTTGATGCGGCGGGACAGACGGTCGGGCGGCTCGCGACCGAAGTGGCGCGCGTGCTTTCGGGCAAGAACAACCCGCAGTGGACGCCCTTCATGGACATGGGCGACCACGTCATCGTGATCAACGCGCGGCGGGCGGTCTTCAAAGGCTCGAAGGCCGAGCAGAAAATGTATCGCCATCACACGCTCTACCCGGGCGGCCTGCGCGAGATCAGCGTCAAGGATCAATTCGCCAAGCACCCGGAGCGCATCATCGAACTCGCCGTTCGCGGGATGCTCCCGAAGAACAAACTGGGCAAGGCGATGGGCAAGAAGCTGAAAGTTTACGCCGACGGCGAACACCCGCACACGGCGCAAAGGCCGGAGCCGCTCGCGCTCGACCCGCGCGCGGGCGCAGAGCAGCAGTAGTCAACATTCACCTCTATAGATTTTTAAGGACGAAACATCGTGGCTGATATTCAGTATTACGGAACGGGGCGGCGCAAGACTTCGACGGCGCGCGTCTACCTGCGCCCCGGCACGGGCGAGATTCAGGTCAACAAAAAAGGGTTCGATCAGTATTTCCCGAATCAGGCGTTGCGCATGGTGATTCGCCAGCCCTTGCAGTTGACCGAGACGGCGTCGAAGTTCGACATCCTCGTCAACGTGGACGGCGGCGGCCCGGCCGGGCAGGCCGGTGCGATTCGTCACGGCATCACGCGCGCCCTGATGGAGTTCAACGCAGACCTGCGCCCCGCCTTGAAGCAGGCCGGACTCGTCACGCGCGACCCGCGCATCAAGGAACGCAAGAAGTACGGGCAGAAGGGCGCACGCAAGCGCTTCCAGTTCTCGAAACGCTAATGCCGGGATGCCAGATGCTGGATGTTAGATGTTAGAAGTTTTAACACTAGCATCCGGCATCTGGCATCTGGCATCTATTCGCAAATCCATTGTCGTCGTCCGGGTTGGTTGCGCTCCGCTTGTCGGGAGACGCGCAGAGCGGGCACGGCGAGTACATTAAACCAATCACCTAAGGAGGCTCACTTTTGGCAGTCACGGTTACGATGAAAGAACTTCTGGAGGCCGGCGTACATTTCGGCCACCAGGTCAGGCGTTGGAATCCGAAGATGAAGGAATACATTTTCGGCGAGCGCAACGGCATTAACATTATCGATCTGCAAAAGACCCAGAAGATGTTTCGCGAGGCCATCGGGTTCGTCACGAACATGGCTTCGGAAGATCGCGGGCGCACCATCCTCTTCGTCGGCACGAAGCGACAGGCGCAGGACGCCATCCGCGAAGAAGCCTCGCGCGCCAACCAGTATTACATCAACCAGCGCTGGCTCGGCGGCCTCTTGACCAACTTCCAGACCGTGCAGAAGTCCATCAAACGCCTGCGCGACCTCGAAGCGATGCAGACGGACGGCCGCTACGAGATGCTGACCAAGAAGGAGCGCATCAAACTCGACCGCGAGCGCGAGACGCTGGAGAAGAACCTTTCGGGCATCAAGAACATGACGCGTCTGCCCGACGCGCTGTTCATCATCGACGTGCGCAAGGAAGAGATCGCGGTTCAGGAAGCGAACCGCCTCGGTATCCCTGTCATCGCCGTCGTCGACACCAACTGCTCGCCCGAAGGCATCGACTACGTCATCCCCGGCAACGACGATGCGCTTCGCGCCGTCCGCCTCTTCGCCTCGCGCATCGCCGATGCGGTGGTCGAGGGGCAGGAGATGCGTTCGAAGGCGGCGGACGAAGACGGCACGGCGGCAGCCGCGCAGGACATGGGCGCGGAAGGCTCGGCGACCGGGTCGGCAACAGACACGGGCACGAGAAATTCTCTCAGCGCGAGCGGCGACGGCACTTCCTCCGTGACGACGGCGCGCGACCCCGGGCGCGAAGCGCAGAACTACACGGACATGACTGCGAGCGCGCCTTCGACCGCGACACAGGTGTCCGTCCCCGGCAACATCGGCTTCGGGCGCACGGGTCAACAGCCCGACAGCGTCGGCGATCATCCGGTGGAAGGCACGGGCGCGCCCGTGCGCGGCGCGACGGGCGGCGAAGGCGTCTCGGACGAGAGCGCGGTTCGCGGCCAGTCGTCAGCCGAACAGGAGAAGGGCGCGGAGTCGGTCGGCGCGGCGAAGTAAGTTTTCAACAGTTCAAGATTCGATTTTTTCGGCGAGCGCAGCCTCCACAAGCGGACAGAAACCGCCGGGCTGCGCTTTACTTTAGTTCTTTGTCCGTTGTCCGTAGTCCGTTGTTTGTTCACGCTGATTTAGCTTAACTTCTAAAGATAAGCGTTAGCTCATTCAGCACATGCAACGGACAACTGACGACTGACTACGGACAGTTTTTCGAGGAGAGCAATCATGGCAGAGATTACAGCGGCGGGCGTTAAATCGTTGCGCGAGAAGACGGGCGCGGGCATGATGGAGTGCAAGAACGCGCTGACGGAAGCAGGCGGGAGCGAGGAGCAGGCGATTGAATTGCTGCGCAAGCGCGGCCTCGCCTCGGCGAAGAAGAAGGAAGGGCGCGTCGCGGCGGAAGGCGCGGTCGGCTCTTACATACACATGGGCGGCAAGGTGGGCGTGCTCGTCGAGGTCAACTGCGAGACGGATTTCGTCGCGCGCACCGAAGAGTTTCAGGCGCTCATCAAAGACATCGCGATGCACGTCGCGGCGGCTGAACCGCGCTACGTTTCGCGCGACGAAGTTCCGGCGGGCGACCTCGACAAGGAGCGCGAGATCGCGCGCGCGCAGGCCAAGAATGATCCCAAAAACGCCAACAAGCCCGACGCCGTGATCGACAAGATCGTCGAAGGTCGCCTCAACAAGTTTTACGAGGAAGCGGTCTTGCTCGACCAGCCGTTCGTCAAAGTCCCGGCCAAGACGGTCGGCGACCTGCTCACCGAAAAGGTCTCGAAGACGGGCGAGCGCATTACCGTGCGCCGTTTCGCGCGTTATAAGATGGGCGAAGGACTGGCGAAGCGCGACGAAGACTTCGGCAGCGAAGTGGCCGCGCTCGCCGGAAACTAATTGGTTGAGGATTACCGGATT
>DASQDV010000305.1:0-6792 GCA_035633995.1 Pyrinomonadaceae bacterium
CATAAGGAACGGCGCGTTTTATCACCTGATGAAGCCGTGAGTTTCCTTGAGGCCGCAGCCGCTATGCCGCACGGCCTAATTTTCGAGTTTGCCTTGCTGACGGGAATGCGACCGGAGGAATATCTCGCCCTGCAATGGTCAGATATAGACTTTGGGCGCAGCACCTCCACCGTCCGGCGCGCGCTCGTCCGGCACAAGGGGAGTTGGAGTTTTCAAGAGCCAAAAACCGCGCGCAGCCGTCGCACGATATTTCTCCCGGCCCCGCTGCTTCAGAAACTCACCGCCCACAAGCGTAAGCAGGCCGCCCAGAGGCTACAGACCGGCAGTTTATGGCAAGCGCATGATTTGGTCTTTTGCAGTGAGACGGGATCGCCGCTTTCAATACCAAATCTGACCTATCGCTACTTCCGTCCCATACTCGAAAAGGCTGAGTTGCCGAGAATCCGCCTTTATGACCTGCGCCATTCTTGCGCCACGTTATTGCTGGTCGCGGAGGAAAACCCGAAGGTTGTGAGTGAACGGCTCGGACACTCAACCATCGTGCTCACTTTGGACACCTATTCCCACGTACTACCAACGATGCAGCAGGGAGCTACTGCGCGCCTCGAAAAGTTGCTTTACAACGAAGGCGATGCAAAAAGCGGCATCATGTAGAAACTCTCGCTAACCGAGCGCCCGATTCGGGGGCAGGGGGCGCATGAAAAATTTGTTGCAATCTCTCTTGCATGGCGGTAATCTCGCGCCCGTGGGCATCGCCTCCGCTTTCCAACGCCCACAAGGCACACTAACACTGCGCCGCCGGAAGGCGGCTTGCCCCGGTTCTCATGGCGTGCGGACTAGATGAGTGCGAGCACGCCCGCGAGCAGGTTCAGCGCGGCCCCCGTGAAGGTGTCCGCCGCATTATTGGGACTCTCGCCGTCCGCGTTATTGGGAGTCTCGCCGTCCGCCGTCTGCGCCTGCTCGATGCCCGCCGGGGGCGGGGGCGTACCCGTTACCCCGCATTGCATATCACCGGCGTAAGCCGAGGCCGCCAGCACCAGCACCAGCAGGGAGACTTGAAGAGACTTTCGCATCGTTTCGCCTTTCGTTTTTATGAGTGTTGGGCAGAACCGCCGCCGCATCTTCCCATAAGGTGCGGCGGCTTTTTCGTCTCACAGAAAATTCTGTAAGAGATGGGAAGGGCTGACCTCACATGAATTTAGCAGATAAGCGGCTGTGGGAACTAGATGACCCCTCCCTGACCACCGACGACAGCGCCTCAAGGCGCTGTCACCTCGCGGCAGACCTCATCAACACCGGGCAATACGAGACGGCGCGCGAGGCGCTAGGCGGCCTCTGGCAGGGGACGGGCATACGCCCGAACGTCGAAGGGCTGGAGGAGACCACGGCCGCCGAGGCGCTTTTACAGTGCGGCTCGCTGACGGGCTGGCTCGGGACGAGCAAGCGGGTGGAAGGGGCGCAGGAGGCGGCGAAAGACCTGATTAGCGAAGCCCTGAGAATCTTCGACGCTCACGGCTTGAGCGCGCGGGTGGCCGAGGCTCAATACGAACTCGGCATGTGCTACTGGCGTTCGGGCGCTTTCGACGAGGCGCGGGTGATCTTGCAGGAAGCTTTACGAAGGCTCGGCGAAACTGACCTTGAGCGGAAGGCGAAGATACTGATTAGAAGCACGCTGGTTGAAATCAGCGCGGGCAGATATAACGACGCGCTCAGAATCCTCAACGAAGCGGAGCCGGTCTTTCGCGTCGCGTCGGATGCCGTTAAGGGCAAGTGGCATTCTCAGATGGCGCTAGTCCTGCGGCGGCTGGGGATGGCGGAGGCCCGCGCCGACTACCTTGACCGGGCCATCATCGAGTTTACGGCCGCGATCTATCACTTCGAGCAGGCCGGGCACGAAAGATACTGCGCTAACAACCTGAACAACATCGCCCCGCTGCTCGCCAAGCTCGGCAGGTACAGGGAAGCCCACGAGCACCTAGACCGGGCGCAGATGATATTCACGCGGCTGAGAGACCCCGGCAACTTGGCACAGGTAGACGAGTCGAGGGCGCGGCTGCTCGTGTCGGAGAAGAGATACCGGGAGGCGGCGCGCATCATCGCCAGCGTGATAGAGACCTTCGAGGCGAGCGGGGAACCAGCTTTGCTCGCCGATGCATTGACAGTGCGGGCCACGGTAGAAGCCCGGCTCGGCCAAAATCACCTTTCGCTTCCTACTTTCCGGCGCGCGATACAGGTCGCGGAAGAGGCGGGCGCTTTAGAGAGCGCGGGGCTGGCGACGCTGGCGCTGATCGAGGAGCATGGCACGACGCGGCTTTCCGAAGAAGAGCTTTATGAGGCATACGCCCGCGCAGACGAGTTGATCCGGCGCACGCAGGACGCCGAAGCCGTCGCCCGCCTGCTCGGCTGCGCCCGGCTCATCGCGCGGCGGTTGGGCGTCGCGGCGATGCCCGCGGGCTTCAAACTGCCGGAAGCAGTGAGGCAGTACGAGGCGCGGTTCATCCGGCGCGCGATGAGCGAGGCGGAGGGGCGCATCACGCACGCCGCGAAGCGCCTCGGCGTCGGCTACCAAACCCTGCAATACCTGCTACGCACCCGCCACAAAGGTTTAGCGCCTGCCCGCCCGAAGCGTTACAAGAGCATCATCAAAGACCCGGAGCAATAAAGGAGCGGCGAAGCCTCTTGAAAAGCCTCGCTGCTCTGGTCACATATCTTACGATACCCAGACTGTTGATAACGTCTCGGCTTGTTTGAGAACGGTCTCTACCGCGGTAGGTTCGTATTCAGGCGGGTATTTATATTTCCGTAGAATCCGTTTAACTAATAAGCGTAACCTGGCCCGCACGGTTTCTCTCACAGACCAGTCTACGGAGACGTTCTTCCTGAGTCTTTCTGTTAACTCTATTGCTATTTTCCGCAACACCTCGTCGCCGAGATCGCGTACCGCGGATTCGCTCGTTTCCAGGGCGTCGTAGAAAGCAACTTCTTCATTGCTGAGTCCTAACTTTTCCCCGCTGCGCGCCGCCTCGTTAAAGTCCTTCGCCATTGCAATGAGTTCTTCGATGACTTGGGCGGTTTCGATAGCGCGGTTGCTGTATTTGTTCAAGGTCGCCTGTAGCAGCTCCGAGAACTTCTTGTTTTGAACCACGTTCGTCCCGAAGCGGGCCGCGATCTCATCTTTGAGCAATCGTTCTAGCAGCTCGACGGCCAAATTCCTTTGCGGCATCATGCGGACTTCATTCAAAAACTCTTCCGATAAAATTCCGATGTTGGGCTTCTTCAATCCTACGGCTTGAAAGATGTCTATGACCTCGTTAGACATGACGGCCCGGCTGACGAGCTGGCGCAGAGCGTGCTCGCGTTGCTCATCGGAGATTTTCGTCGCCGCCGTCTCGTGTTTGGTTAGAACTGCTTTGACGGCCTGATAGAAGGCCACTTCCTCACGGTACACCAGGGCGTCATCAAGCGTGCAGCAAAGGGCGAAAGCCTTTGTCATCGCCGTGACGCAATCGGAGAAACGCTGCTTGCCGTCCCGTCCCCGGCTGTCTTTGCCAAGCCCCAGGATATGATCCGCCGCGCCGGGCAGCAGTTCGTAGGCGTCGGTCTCGAAGTCCTGATAATCGAAGCCGTGCAGCATCCCGCGCGCGACTTTGACTTTCTCGACGAGAATTGGCACGGCTTCTTCGGCTTCAAGCGCGGGCCTGCCGTGAGCGCCGCTCTCGGTGTACTCGCTCAAAGCCTGCTTGAGTTCGTGGCCGATGCCTATGTAGTCCACGACGAGACCGCCGGGCTTGTCCTTAAAGACGCGGTTAACGCGGGCGATGGCCTGCATGAGCGTGTGGCCGCGCATGGGCTTGTCAACGTACATGGTGTGCAGGGGCGGCACGTCGAAACCCGTGAGCCACATATCGCGGACGATGACGACCTTGAATTCGTCCTGCGGATCTTTGAAACGCTTTTCGAGTTCCTTCTTCGTCTGCTTGGAGTAGAGGTGCGGGCGCAGCAACTCCTTGTCGCTGCTTGAGCCGGTCATCACGATTTTGATCGCGCCTTTTTTCGGGTCGGGGTCGTGCCATTCCGGGCGAAGCGCGACGATTTCGTTGTAAAGGTGGGCGCAGATTTCGCGGCTCATGCAGACGAACATCGCCTTGCCTTCCATCGCTTCGAGCCGCTTGTCGAAGTGTTGCAGGAAGTCGGCCGCGACCTGTTTGAGCCGGGGTTCGGCGCCGACCAGCTTTTCCAGCGCCGCCCAACGAGTTTTGATTCTGGCTTTGACGGCATCCTCTTCATCTTCGGTCAGCTCTTCGACATCCTCATCAATGCGCGGCGTCTCTTCTTCCCGGAGTTCGAGCTTGGCGAGGCGGCTTTCGTAGTAGATCGGCACGGTCGCGCCGTCCGCTTGCGCCTGCTCCATGTCGTAAATGTCGAGGTAGTCGCCGAAGATGGCGCGCGTGTCCCTGTCTTTGAAGGAGACGGGCGTTCCGGTGAAGGCAATGAAGGAGGCGTTCGGCAGGGCGTCGCGCATGTGCTTGGCGTAGCCGTATTGAAGCTCGCCAGTCTGTGCGTTGATCTTCGCCATCAGGCCATACTGCGTGCGGTGCGCTTCGTCGCAGATGACCACGATGTTGTCACGCTCCGACAGGATGGGGAATGTGTCCTCTTCTTCAAACGGGCTGAATTTCTGAATGGTCGTGAAGATGATGCCGCCCGACGGCCTGCGGCCGAGAAGCTCTCGCAGTTGTTTGCGCGTTTCCGCGGGCCTCGGCTCTTCGCGCAGAATCTCTTTCGCCATGCTGAACTGTGCGTAGAGCTGCCCGTCCAGATCGTTGCGGTCTGTCACCACAACCAGCGTCGGATTCTTCATCTCCGGCGCGGTCATAACCTTTCCCGCGTAGAAGCACATCGAGATGCTTTTGCCTGAGCCTTGCGTGTGCCAGACGACGCCCGCTTTCTTGTCTCCGCTCGGCTCAACTGCGTGGAGCGTCGTCTCGACGGCCTTGCGGACAGCGTGGAACTGGTGATAGGCGGCGATCTTCTTGACTATCTCGCCGCTGTCTTCAAACAGGATGAAGTCGCGCAGGTATTCGAGCAGGAGGTCGCGACGGAAGAGTCCGCGAATCAACGTCTCGGTCTCACGAAATCGTCCGAGCGGGTCTATCGCTTGCCCGTCAATCGTGCGCCACGCCATGAAACGCTCTTTGTCGGCGGTGAGCGAGCCGACGCGCGCTGTCACGCTGTCGGCAATGACGAGAAACTCGTTCGTGGTGAAAAGGTCTGGGATGTGTTCTTTGTAAGTTTGCAGTTGGTTGAAGGCGTCCCAGATGTCCGCGTTTTCGTCCGCAGGGTTCTTCAGTTCGAGGACGGCGACGGGCAGGCCGTTGATGAAGATGATGATGTCCGGGCGGCGCGTGTGGTGCGCGCCTTTGACGGAGAACTGGTTGACGGCGAGCCAGTCGTTGTTTTCGGTCCGGTCCAAGTCGAACAGGCGCACGAAGTCGGCGACCGTCTCGCCGTCGCGCTGAAACTCCACGCGCACGCCGTCGCGCAGCCAGCGGTGGAACTGTCTGTTAGCCTGGACGAGCGACGGGAGGTTCGGATGTTGGAGTTGCTGGATTGCAGCTTCGATTGCGTTTGCGGGAATTGAATGATTAAGGGCGACAATCTGTGAGCGTAGACGTTCGGTCAGAATTACTTGCGAATACAAAACGCGCTCTGCGCCGGGTTCGTCGGGCGCGATCTCCAAGCCGTTCCTGACGACATACCCAAGCTCGTCGAACCAAGTAAGAACCGCTTCCTCGAAAACTGATTCTGTTAAATTCAAACGCATTAATCTTCCTCAAGGGGCAGAGCATCAGGATCGCTCACATCAGCTTGCAGACTGGTACAAACATCGCCATAAGCGAAAGGATCAACCGCGTAGAGAGCTTCGCTGGCGTAATAGTCCATCCCGGCGATGCTCACGACCCCGTAAGTTCTATCAATCAGCTTGTCCTTTTCTGCTGTCCGCTCAGGGAGATTCTTTTCAGTAAGCTCGGTAATACGAACATTGAGAACGTTCTCCACATCAGGCACGTCAAAAAGAATTGAGAAGATTTCAAGCGAAGCCTTACGAATCTCCGTTAATTCACGCTCTCGCGGGATCGTCGGCCCGCCGCCGTGATACTGTCCGTTGCGGACTTCATGACACCAAATACAAACATCTTTCTCGAAAGAAGCCGCTAAACCGCGCGTTCCTATCTCAATAAAGAAGAAATCTAGTTTCGTGTGATAGTTCTTAGTCCACTTTTCAACATCATCTTTGGGATACGCTTTGTTCTGACGTTGAATTGGGTGCAATTGCAAGTAGGTGGAGATAGCAACTTCGATTGCGTTGTCGAAGCCGATCAGCGCGATGCGGCGGCCAAAATCGTCCCCGTCCCGCCTGTGAAGCTCGGCGTGCAGGATGAGTTCAAAAGGCCCGTCTGCCCACGGCTTAAGTTGGCTCATAGCCTGCTCCCTTCGGACTCCGCAACGTCAGGGATGCGAAGCTGACCGGAAATGAGTTTCGGCAGTAAAGCATCGCGGATGTCTGCCAGCTTTATTGATTGCTGCTCGTTAGCTTCTATGCTGGCGAACATTGGAGCCACTAATCTTTGAAAAGAAACAAGCACCTCATCTGAAGGGCAAACAAAAGTATAGTCTGGTAATCCATTTCTGCTGAGATGTAGAACGGTTGTGCCAGAAGTGTGACTGTAAATGTGGCTCTGAAAACTTGGTGTGCGAAATAAGAAGTAAAGAAACAGAACAGGCATTGAC
>DASQDV010000306.1:0-6122 GCA_035633995.1 Pyrinomonadaceae bacterium
ATGGAATACCCGGACTTCCCGCAACCCGTCGGCATCTTCCGCGCCGTCGAGCGCGACACCTACGAGGACATGATGGAAGCGCAGATCGAAGCCGCCGTCGCCAAGCAGGGAACTGGCAGCCTCGAAAAACTCATCAACAGCGGCGAGACATGGCTCGTCGAATAAAAGCGACGTATCCACGCTGTTCTGTTCATGAAGACGCCCGCTTAGCGCTCCTCTTAAACGGAGAGCGCAAGCGGGCATTTCGTTAGCCGCCGCCGCAGCAGCACAACACCCCTCTACTCAGACCGCGCCGAAAAGAACTATAATCGCCCGCGTCACGCCTGCCACAGGCCAAGACCCGCTCGCACGCTCCCCGCTCCGCCTCATCTAACCGGGCAGACGGGGAAGGAGAACGCGTATGCCCGATTCATCTTCCAGACCTAAAATCTATCTCAGTTGGGTGCTTGATGATGACAGAGTTGCTCAAAAAGTCTTGCTTGCGCTCAACGCAGAGGGCTTTGAAGTTTTTAGTGGCTATGCTCCGGTAGGGAACAGAGACCTTCAGCTCACACAACCCACTTTCAACCAGGTAAAAGAGGCTGCCCTGTTTGTCGGCATTCTGGGTGGAAATTATTCCTCAGCACAAACACAAATTTATAAAGTGGCAGCAGCTTTAGATATTCCTATTCTCATCGCTATCAGAAATGTTCCGAGAGACCCCGAACTTGACAACTTTATTCGTTCATTCAGGTCTCGTGAAGGTGCGAGACGTGTGTTTATCAGCGTAGAGAGCGATGAAGAGATCGAAAAGATCATTAGTTACCGGGTGCGTCGCTTCTTCGATAACGGCGGTCGGTTTGATGACAAAGATGGAGCGGAGACTGTGCGGGCGGCGGATTCAACCGCCGGGCTAACCGTCGGCGCAGACACTGACCAAGCGCAGTCCGCACAGACCTACAGCGCTGAGTTCACGGAATTGTTGCACACCGAATACGACGACGAAGTCCCGTACATACGCTCTACAATCCGCCGGGCGAGAAGTTCCTCATTCGACATAAACGCGGTGCTTGATCTGGCGGCGGGGTGGTTGGGAATAAATGAGTTTGACAAAGCCGCCATCGCCTACCGCGAGGTTCTGAGACACTACCCGAACCACCGGCAGGCGCAGCGGGTTCTCAAAGAACTGCAACAAGAGCGGTCAACTCCGACCGTCAAGACTTCCGTTCAGGAAGACCCGGCACCGGCAGAGACTACAGAGCATGAAGACGAGCTGTCGTCCGTGGAAATTAGCGATTCGACGGAGACGCCGCAACCGGAATTTTCGATCAACCTGCGGCGCGTTCTCTCGCGTGCGGAGGTGTTGCGAAAGAGACTCATTCAGCCGCACATTACACGTGAAATACTATTCACCAGCCTGTTCCTAACCGATGAAGATAGCACTGCCCGCGTCGTCCTCTCGTCCTTCGGCGTCAGGGCGGAGACGCTCATTGCGCGCCTGTGTCAACTCTTCGGGAGCGACTATCCCGCTTCGCTTCTGGCCGACGAATTTAAAAATAACGCCGTCGAGCTGGGATCGCGCTATCAGCTTTATGCACGCATTGTCGAACTCAGATTTGACCTGGTGGTCGAAAGCAGAAGCGTCGAGGCGGAGGATGCGTTGAAAGCCCTGAACGCTCTACAGGTCGCGGAACTCGAACCGCGCCACCTCTTCTGGACGTTGATGAGCGGCGACACCACAGGCTGGATCGAGGAGACGCTCGGCCAGCGCGAAACCGCCTGCATCAAACGCCTGCTCGCGGCGAAGGGCTTCGACGCGCAGATCACGCGCGACGAAGTTTTGGCGGCGGCGGCCTCCGACAGGCTGTTCGGGAAACCACCCGCGCACCGCGACAGCGCCGCGAAGGACGACCTGCTCGGCTTCAAGACTCATGCCGGCGCGCTGGTGGACATTATCGAGAAAGAGGAGACGCGCCCGCCGCTCGTCATAGGCGTCTACGGCCCCTGGGGGGCGGGCAAGTCCACCTTCATGGGACTCGTCAAACAGAAACTCGATGAGAGGTCGGAGGAGCGCGCACGCGAACGCGCCGCGACGCAAGCGGCAAAGTCTCTGAAGGGGCGTTTGCGCGCGGCGCTCGCTCGCCCTTTGTTGGCGGGGCTTATTTTGAAGAAGCCGCCAGCCGCCATCCCGCCGCTCAAGGTCGTCACTATCGAATACGACGCGTGGGCTTACGCCGACACGCCGAAGCTGTGGTCGGGTTTGATCGGGAAAGTGGCGAAGGAGTTGGACGCCGAACTCGGCTGGTACGGGCGTTTCGCTTATCTCATCAAACGACACTCGCGCCGACTGATTGCCGCCATCGCCGTCGGACTCGTGCCCGTCGCACTCTTCGCGCTCGGCCTGCTCGCGCGCTTGCTGCAAACCGTCGCCGCCACGCACGCGGCGGGCGCGCACCTCTCGAATTTTTTGCAGCAGATCGGATTCGGCACGCTCCTCGGCAGCAATGCCCTGAGCAAAGTCGCGGGCGTGGCGATGCCCGTCGCCAGCCTGCTCTACGCGCTCGCCTTGCAGAAGCGCCCCGTCACCGACGCCGTCACCGCGCTCGCTGCGCGCTTCGATTCCGCTCCCGCCGCCGGTATCGTCAGCCGCATTCAGGACGAGTTCAAGACCGCGCTTGAAACCAAGATCAACCCGGCGGAGAAGCCTGAGACGGACGACACGAAGAAGTCAAGGATCAGGCAAAGGGTCGAGCAGAACCAGTTGAAGATCGTCGTCTTCATAGACGAACTCGACCGCTGCCCGCTGGAACGCATCGTGGACATACTCGAAGCCATCAAGCTGTTTCTGGCCGAAGACATCTTCATCGTCTTTCTCGGCGTTGACACGCGCGTCGCGGCAGAGGCGATACGGCTGCACTACAAGGACGTGAAAAACCCCGACCTGCCCAGAGAGTATCTGGAAAAGATCGTCCAGCTCCCCCTGCGCGTGCCGCAGGCGGACGACCTGGAGATCAAAACTTATCTCGGCAGTTTCATGCCCGGCATCGCCGCCGAGCAACCACAGAACGGCGACGGGGCGCAGGCATTGCGGCAAACGATGCAGGCGAGGCCGCAAGCGGCGACGGCGTCGTCGTCCGCCGCGCCGGGCACACTCGATCAAGTCGCGGTCGAAGACACGGGCAAAGACGCACCCGAACCGCAACTCGTCGCAGAACCTTCCGCTTCGGCGACCGACGTTTCGCGCCTGCACCGGATTCCCGACCCGTTCCCGACCAACAACGACAACGCGAACAAGCAGGGCGACGCGCGAAAGTCGCCCGCCGGTTCCGGGGCGAGCGCCATCTCGTCGCTGCCGTCGCTGCCCGACACGAAGGACGAATACGATTGCATCGCCGTCATCGCCAAAGAGTTTTTGGAGAGCAATCCGCGCCGCATCAAGCGGCTGCTCAACACCTATCGCTACGTGAAGATTCTGGCGAGCGTGAGCGGCGAGGACGTGGGGACGAAAGAGTGGCAGGTGGGGATGCTGGCGTGGCTCGCCTTCACGATGAAGTGGCCTGCCTTCATGGAGCGGGCGGTCGGAGCAGCTCAGGCCGAAAGCGAGGCGGAGGCGGCGAGCAACGGCGGCGCACCGCCGTCAACCAACACCTTTCTCGTCAAACTCCTCAAAGACAACGCGGCCAGAGAGCAGCAACCCACACGTCAGGAGATCGAAAAATACCTGCCGTTAGACGCCGCCGCAATCAAGCTTCATTACCAACTTGCGGGCAACTTCCTCATCGAAAACCCGCGCCCCTACACCGACACGCGCAACGACACCGACGCGCCCGCGCCTCGGCAAGATCAGTAGCCGGCGCAGATATCCCCTACGCCGCCCGCCGCGCATTCGTCACTCCCCGCGCCGCCACCTTCAAACGCGCCGAACGACAGACCAGGACGCAACAGCACGCCCTGTTTCAAACGCCGGCGAACGCCAAGCAGACACGCCTGCCCGCACGCGACTTCTCCGGCACGCCGCTCCTCGACGACATCGCGCAAGCCGCTCCCGATGCCTGAAATAATCAAGCCAGGATTGAAATTAAAAAGGGAGGACGAAGGCTCGATAACGCTTTCGTCCTCCCTTGAATTTTAGCTGTTACTATTTGGCCTTCCGGCCACCCTTTTTTGCCTGTCGCTCTTTGAAGGCGCGCTCGCCGCCCGATTCGCCTTTCTTGACGTTGGTAGGCAGGGCGGCGGGGAGCGAGGGCGTGTTGGAGCGCGGGGTGGCGGCGTCGCTGCCGGTTTGTTGTGAGGATTCGTCGGCGAAGAAGGCGTTGGCGTCTTTGCGTTTGCCGCGCAGGGCGGGCGTGTTGGCCTTCGCTTCTTCCTGTTTGACGGGGCTGTTGCTGCGTTCGTCGCCCATCTGTTGGCCGCGCCGGTTGGCGGCGATGCCCGCCTTGCTCTGTGCCTTCTTGTTGACCATGTTGTCGCTCCCTGTGAATGGTTGAAGAAAGGGGAAGGGGGAAGGGTAAAAGTCAAAGAGGAAGCGACGAGTTGCATGCGTCTCCTGATGTCTTCACCTTTCCCCCTTTCCCTTTTCCCCTTCCCCGCTGTCTTTAAGTTTGCCGGACGCGCACCGCTTCGGGTTGCGAGTGTTCGGTCGTTTGATTCTGGCGCGCGCCCGCGTCCGCGCCGACGGGCGGAGGCGGCGGGTTGGCGACGAGTTTTTCGAGCGCGGCGTCCACGACTTCGCCGATGCGTGAGACGAAGATGAACTCCAACTCGCGCCGCACCTCTTCGGGAACGTCGTCGATGTCGGCCTCGTTGCGCGAGGGCAGGATGATGCGCCGGATGCCTGCGCGATGCGCGGCGAGCACCTTCTCCTTGATGCCGCCGACGGGGAAGACCAGACCGGAGAGCGTGATCTCGCCCGTCATCGAAGTGTTGTGACTGACGCGCCGCCCGGTCATCAGAGACGCGAGCGCGGCGGTGATGGCGACGCCCGCCGAAGGGCCGTCCTTCGGAATCGCGCCCGCCGGAACGTGCAGGTGTACGCCGTAGCTTTTGAACATCTCCGGCTGGATGCCGAACTCGGCGGCGTGCGACCAGAGGTAAGAGCGCGCCGCACGCGCAGACTCCTGCATCACCTCGCCGAGTTGTCCGGTGATGGTCAGCCCCGTGCCGCCGGGCAGCAGCGTCGCCTCGATGAACAGGATTTGCCCGCCCATCTCCGTCCAGGCCATCCCGGTCGCCACGCCCGCAGGCAAATCCCTGCGCGCCTCTTCCGGGTAAAAACGCGGCGCGCCCAGAAACTCCTTGATGTCTGCGGCTTCGACGCGCACTTCGGTCGCCTCGCCCTGCGCGATCCGCAAAGCGCCTTTTCGCGCGACCGAACCGATGGTGCGTTCGAGTTGGCGCACGCCCGCCTCGCGCGTGTAGCGCGTGGCGATGAGCATCAAGGCTTCGTTGGAGATGGAGAACTGTTCGGGGCGCAGGCCGTTCTCGCCCACCTGTCGCGGCACGAGATACTGCAAGGCGATGTGGAGTTTCTCCTGATCGCTGTAGCCCGCAAGCGCGATGATCTCCATGCGGTCGCGCAAAGGCGGCGGGATGGGCGCGAGTTGGTTCGCCGTCGCGATGAAGAAGACCTTCGAGAGATCGAAGGGCAGATCGAGATAGTGATCGCGGAACGTGTTGTTCTGCTGCGGGTCGAGAATTTCGAGGAGCGCGCTTGCCGGGTCGCCGCGAAAGTCGTTGCCGAGCTTGTCGATCTCGTCGAGCATCATCACGGGATTGTTGACCGCCGCGCGCCGCAAACTCTGTATGATGCGACCGGGCAAAGCGCCGATGTAGGTGCGCCGGTGGCCGCGCAGTTCCGCCTCGTCGCGCATCCCGCCGAGAGAGAGGCGTTCGAACTCGCGCCCCAGTGCGCGCGCAATCGAACGACCGAGAGAAGTTTTGCCGACGCCCGGCGGCCCGACGAAACAAAGTATGGGACTCTTCGAATCGGGGCGCAGTTTGACGACGGCGAGGAATTCGAGGATGCGCTCCTTGATGTCTTCCAGCCCGTAGTGATCTGCGTCGAGCACGCGGCGCGCTTCCGCCAGATCGAGTTTGTCTTCGGAAGACTTGCGCCAGGGGAGTTCGAGCACGTATTCGAGATA
>DASQDV010000307.1:0-3911 GCA_035633995.1 Pyrinomonadaceae bacterium
CATCGCTAAAACCTCTTCCCGTTCTTACTTCTGCCGATACTTTTTGATGATCGCTTCGAGCTTGCGCGTTGTCGCCTCGGGCCAGAGGTCGGGCGGCGTGAAGATGGCGTTTTTCATGGCCGAGCCGCAGCCGCAGCCGCGCGGGGCCGAGGCCAGGCGGCGGACGGCCTCTCGCATGACGTTCTGCGCGTTGCGCACGTTCTTGTTGAGGTACTCGACCACGGTCTCGACCGAGACGGCGTCGTGCCCCTCGTGCCAGCAGTCGTAGTCGGTGACGAGCGCGAGCGTGGCGTAGCAGATTTCGGCCTCGCGCGCGAGCTTCGCCTCCTGCAAGTTCGTCATGCCTATAACGTCCATGCCCCACGAGCGATACACATGAGACTCGGCCTTCGTAGAGAAGGCCGGCCCCTCCATGCACAGGTATGTGCCGCCGCGGTGGACGCGCACCTCGGCCGCCCCGCACGACTCTTCGAGCACGCCGCCCAGTTCGCCGCACACGGGGTGCGCGAACGTGACGTGGGCGACGATGCCTTCGCCGAAGAAGGTCGATTCGTGCGCGCGTGCGCGCGTGCGGTCGAAGAACTGGTCGGGGATGACCATGTCGAGCGGCGCGTACTGCTCCTGCAAAGAGCCGACCGCAGAGGCCGACAGGATGCGTTCGACGCCGAGCAGTTTCATCCCGTAGATATTGGCGCGGAAGGGCAATTCAGAGGGCGTGTAGCGATGCCCGCGCCCGTGACGCGGCAGGAACGCGACGCGCTCGCCCTCAAGCGTTCCCACGATGAAGGCGTCCGACGGGCTGCCGAACGGCGTGTCCACCTTCACTTCTTCAACGTCCGTCAATTCCGGCATCTGGTAGAGGCCGCTGCCGCCGATGATGCCGATCTTTGCTGTTGTCATGCGCGTTTGTGTACCTGTCTGTCAGGAATCGTTTTGAGTTTTCCGTCAACTTCCGCCAAGCGGCACAGAGGCTCGTCCGGGTCGTGATAAAAAAGGCAGAGCCAATTTTCCCGCGCCGCCTGCGGTAGCAGACGCTTCTTGGCTTCGAGCGTTTCAACCGGATAAAGGTCGTAGCCCATGATCCACGCGAACGAAACATGCGCGCGCATCGGGACGAGGTCGGCGAAACCGAAAAGCGTCTGGCCGCCGCGCTCTAGACGCGCGCATTGCATCGTCCGCGAATGCCCCGCGACGGTTTCCATCCGAAGTCCGGGCACGACTTCGTAGTTTGCGTCTTTCAGTTCGAGTTGCCCGCTCTCGCGCAAGGGTCGCCAGTTCTCCGGCAGGTAACTGGCGCGGTCGCGCTCGTGCGGCGACTCCGCGTGTTCGTATTCATCGCGCGAGACAAAGTAGCGCGCGTTCGGGAACGCGGGGCGGATGCCGCCCGCCGCGTCTCTCGACGTGTTGCCGCCCGCGTGATCGAAGTGCAGGTGCGTATTAACGACGATAGTGATCTCTTCGGGGCTGTAGCCCGTCGTGGCCTTGACCGAATCCGTGAGCGGTTGCCGACGCGTGATACCGTACATCGCTTCATGCTTTGCAGACCACTTGTTGCCGATGCCCGTTTCGACGAGGATGCGTTCGCGCCCCGCCTCTACGAACAGGCAGTTCATGTTCATGCGGATGCGATTGTGCTCGTCGGGCGGGCAGCTTTGCGACCACAGGGCGCGCGGCACAACCCCGAACATCGCCCCGCCGTCCAGCCGAAACTCCGCATCCGGCACGATCTCCACGCGATAGTCGCCAAAGAGCATGGTGAAAGCCGTTAGTCGTCAGCCGTTAGCTATAAGCTGTTAGCCATTAGCTGTTAACTGTTAGCCACGCGGGTAGAAATGTCCTCCGCCCGTTTTTCTATCCGCTAACAGCTAACAAGCTAACGGCTAATAGCTGATGGCTAATAGCCCTTTCATTTCTTCTGGTTCGCGGTGGGCTTCTTCGCGTCTTCCTTCGCCGGAGGTGCTGCGGGCGGCGCTTCGCCGGGCGCGCCTTCGCCGCCGAGTCCTTCGTGCGGGTCACCCCCTGTGGGCGGCTGCATCCCGCGCGGCGGCATGGGCGGCGCTTCCACCTTGAAGTTATCCGCGACGGTGACTCCGGTGCGCTGCGCGATCTCGTTGAGAAGTTTATCGCGCTTCTCTTTTTCGACGGCGGCGCGCGCACGCTCGCGCGGCGATTGCGGCGGCGCGAAGGGGTTGGCCTGCTGCCCGCCCTCGCCTTCCGCGCTGATCAGGATGTGGCGCGCGTGTATCTCTTCGGCGTCCTTGCCCTCTTCATCCTTCGCCGTGCGGCGTTCCTGCGTCTGGATGATGTGGAAGCCGAAAGGCGTCTCGACGATGTCGCTGATCTGTCCGGCTTGCAGCGCGAAGGCCGCGTCCTCGAACGGCTTGACCATCGCGCCGCGTTTGAACCAGCCCAGGTCGCCGCCCTTGTCCTTGTTGCTCGGATCGGTGGAGTACTCTTTGGCGAGCGCCGCGAAATCCTCGCCCGCGCGCGCACGCTTGAGCACGTCTTCGGCCTTGGCACGCGTCTGTTTGGAATCCAGTTCGGGGTGCGCGGCGATGTAGGCGTCGATCTCCTGATCGGTCGCCTTCGTGCGCTCCATGATCTTCGGCGCGTGCTTCTGCGCAAGCACCTGCGCCTGCTGGAATTGAACGAGCAACTCCGTGCCGCGCTGTTTGTCTATTCCGTCGGCGATGGCCTTGCGCGAGAGCACCTGCGTCGGCGCCCAGAGTTCGTTCTTGATTCGCTCTTTCTGCTCGTCGCTGAGTCCCTGCGCGGAAGGCAGCAGCCCCAACGACTGCACGTCTTTGATGAACTCGTCGAACTTCACTTCCTGCCCGGTCTCTTTCAGGAAATTTGCGATCTCGTCTTTCGAGACGACTTGATCCTGCGAGGTGGCGCCCGCCTCCTGCCGCTTCTTCGCGTAGACCTGCGCGAGCACGAACGTGCGCACCAACTCAAGCTGGCGCTTCATCTCCGGCGTGTCGGCGATTCCTGCGGCGCGCGCGTCCTGCGCGATGGCGAGCAACTGGCGAAACTGCTTGGCGATGTCCTTGCGCTCCTCCTCGTTGTTGGCGAGCGCGGCGAGTTGCTGCGGCGGCATCATCGTCTTGACGATCTCGGTCATGTCATCCGAAGAGAGATTCACCGTGCGTTCGCCGCGCGCCTTAACCTGCCAGTAGATCAACCCAGCCGCCGCCGCGATGGCGATTCCGGCCACGATCAAAGCTTTTGTCATCGAACTCAACCCGCCCGAACGCGCGGCGGCAGCGGCATTGGCACGCGGCGACGCGGCTGCGGCTGTGGGCGCGGCGGAAGTCGAAGCGGCGGCGGACGGTGCGTCGGTGGCAACGCTCACGTCTCCGGCGTTCGCTTCGCCCGTCGCATCGCTACTGGCCGACGCGTGCGCCTGTTCGGTTGAAGTCTCCTCGCCAGGCCAGCCCTGCTCGGCGGCGGCTGAGGTTTCGTTAACAGCGTTAGTAATCATCTCCGCACCGCAGCCGGGGCAGGTCATCTGATCTTCCGACGTTTGCGTCCCGCATTTCTCACAAGTGATCATAAACTTATCCTCTTAATTTCCAATCCAACAACCTTTCAACAAATTTCGCCCGCTTGTGCGTGCCCCAACTTAAGTAGCTGCCGACTCATGGCCGCTTCCGCCTGACAGTCCCCGCCCGTGTGCTCTTGGGCGTCGGTTTCGACGTGGACGATGCCGCCGGAGTCGCGGCAGCCGGTGATGTCGCGGGCTGGTTGTTCGCGCCCCCTGCGCCCGCCGCAGGCTTTGGCGTCACCTGCACCGGGTTGGCGTCGAAATCTTCGGCCACGACGACGCGCGAACGGCTCACGATCTCGCCGAGCACTTTCGCGCGCTTTGCGTCTTCAACCGCGCGCCGCGCAGTTTCGCGTGGCGACTG
>DASQDV010000308.1:0-3115 GCA_035633995.1 Pyrinomonadaceae bacterium
GATCTGCACGGGTTCCGGTTTGTACTCGGCGATCTCCTGCTCGTCGTCCATCTCTTCGCGGCTGAGCGCGTAGGCATAGTAATAATGCGACAGGTAGTTGTCGGGCTCCAGAGTTATCGCCTGTTGCAGGAGCCGCCGCGCTTCCGCGCCCTGCTTCTGCCTCACGCGCGTCATGCCGAGCGAGGCGTAGGCGAGAGCCATTCCGGGGTTGAGCGTGATGGCTTTCTGCAAGTGTTTCGCCGCGTCGTCGTAGCGGTTGCTGTGCAGCAGGAGGTCGCCCAGATAATAGTGCGCGTCGGCGTTCGTGACGGGCAGCGCGTCGAGTTCGGCGACGACGCTCAGGTGGTCTTCCAACTTCGTGTTGCGCGCGCGGAAGTCTTCGCGGCGGACATACTCGCGCAACTCTTCTTCAAAAGTCCGGTAGTCGGTCTTGAACGATTGGCGGAAACTGCGCTCGAAGGGCGCGCCCGCCACCGTGAGTTCGAGGAAGCGCAGGAGTTGCAGTTGACGCCGCCCGTTGTTGGCGGTCATCAGATAATGGACGAGCGCCCACGATTGCGCGTTGAAGAGGCCGCTGCGTTCGCGTTCGTTGTAATCGGCGGAACTGCGATCCACGTTGAAGAGGGCATCGAGCGGCATGAGTTTTGAGCGGCGCAGGAGCGCGATGTTGCCCGCAACCGGCTTGCCGAGTGTGTTCCGGTTCTCGGCGAGGTTGAACTCGAAGGTGCTGTAATACTGCGCCAGTCCTTCGTTCAGCCAGTCGGGCACGCGGCGCGTCTGGCTGTCGATCAGGAGGTGGACGGACTCGTGAAAGAGTTTGACGTAGAGGCTTTCGCGATCACGGTCGAGCGGCAGCGCGATATAGTTGATGTCGAGGCCGGACTGGAAGTAGCTGATGAACTCGGTCGGCCTGCCCTGATAGAGCGGGCGAAAGTCCTTGTATGAATCGTAGTCTTTGAAGACGACGACCGTTGTGGGGACCGAGGAGGCGAGGCCGGAGGCGGGGAAGAGTTGCGAGAAGGCGTTGCGAAACTGCTCGAACCTGATCGCAACTTCCCTGAGTTCGCTCTCCGATGTGTCGCCGACCAGGAGATAATGCGGCGAGCGCACGCCCGCCCATTCTTCTTTCGCCGTCGCGGAAGACGCCGGAGAGACGGCGACGAAACAGAGCGCGACCGCCGCCGCCACCGCTTTCGCGCACCGGACGACATTCGCAATCATCGCCGTTGCCGTCATCGCCGCCGTCCGGCGTCTCGTCGTGTTTGAGTTACGCAAAATCAACTGTCCCCGGCGTGTGAAGTTTGATCGAGCGCTTGTGTTATACCGCAGCCGGATCGCTGACCGGCTCCGGCGGCGTTTGCGAGATGCCGCTGCCGCGCGGGCGCTGTTGATGCGCGCCCATGCCTACGGAGGCGGCCATGAACGGCCGCTCGAAGAGGCGGAAGAACAGCCACGCGAAAAGCACGGAGAGCGGCGTCATAATAATGAGCGAGATGGTCGGGATGTGCAGTTCGGTGAAGCCGAACCAGTACCATTGCATGAGCACGAACAGGTGCGTCAGGTAGAGCGAGTAGGAGATCAGCCCCAGCCCCGCCAGCGCAAGTAGCAGGCGCGAGGCGCGATGCGCCATCTCGCGTCGTCGCCGCTCGGCGCGCACCGCAGCGTTCACCATCACGAAGAAGCCGACGCCCCACGCCGGATGCATCAGGAGCCAGCCCGCGTCGTGAAGCCAAGCGATGTGGTCAACTTTCGGCAGCCACGTGGCGAGCCCCATCGCGACGAGCAGCGCGGCGAATCCCGCACGCAGTTTGTAGCACCACTTTGGCAGTTCGACGACGCCGAGCGCCGCCTCCACGCCGAGCGCGCCCAAAGCCCAGATGAACCAGTTCGTCGCCGCCGCTTCGCCGACGGGGATTTCCACGCCGAAGAAGGTGCCGACGGCGCGCCCCAGCAGCACCCAGAAGACGCGCGCCGCCGCCGTCAGGATGAGCGTGCGCGCCCAGCCGTAGCGTATGCGCAGCCAGAGCAGGAGGACATAGGCGAGATACAGTTGTTCTTCGATGGCGAGCGTCCAGAACGCGCCGTTGATGCTGTAGGTCGTGCGCATGTCGAGGTTGTGCAGCATCAGGAGGTGGAGGCCGACATCCCAGAGGTAAAAGCCCGTCAGTTCCGGCGGCGTCTGGTAGCCTGTATAGACGAGGTAGAGCGCGAGCGCGGCGAGGTAGGGCGGATAGAGACGGCGCACGCGACGCTTCCAGAACGTGTAGAAGTCTATGACCGGATGCTCAATGCCTGCGGCGCGCTGCCGCGCCCAGTGGAGGTGTATGCAGAAGCCGGAGATGACGAAGAACATGTAGATTCCGGCGTAGCCGAAATGAACAACATATGCGGCGGCGGTCGGCAGCCACCACTGCCAGCCGACGAAAATCGTCTGCGGCGCGACGCCGAGCGCGTGATAGACGACCACGACCACCGCCGCCACGCCGCGCATCGCGTCGAGACTCAGCACGCGCCCGACTTTTCGCCCCTCAGACTTGAATTCGGCCAGTGAAGTCAAAAAAAATCCCACCCGACATCTTTAAGTTGATGAAAACCATTCTAGCACCTGAAGGAGCGCGCCCGCACAGGCGCGAGCCTGTCGGGAGGCGAACCGGGCAAGAGTGCTGTCGCCTTGCATCTGTCCCGTTAATAGTGCATGATGGCTCACAGTTAAATCTTCTCCTGTGTCTTAACGGTGATGCGTGAACCGTGCCGCGCAAGCGGCGCTAGACGCTTCGGATGATCCGGGAGAAGGCTGATCTCAACATTAGAAGCCGCTCGCTTGAGCACACGAACTGAGAGCTTTCGCCTACCAACCGTTACTCCTAAGCCACCTTCGATTCGACGCTTCTCTAAACACTCCTACAGAGGAGAAGGATACATTTATGTCTATGAAACTTTACGTCGGCAATCTCTCGTTCCAGACTTCGAGCGAAGATTTGCAGCAGTTGTTCGCAGAGGCGGGCACGGTCGAATCAGCGTCGGTGGTCGAAGATCGCGAGACGGGACGTTCGCGCGGCTTCGGCTTCGTCGAAATGTCGAGCAGCGAAGAGGGGCAGAAAGCCATCGAGCAGTT
>DASQDV010000309.1:0-3554 GCA_035633995.1 Pyrinomonadaceae bacterium
GGGCGCGGGGGCTTTCTACTGGCATCGCTTCTTCAGCCACCAGCCCGACCTCAATTACGACAACGCGGAAGTGCGCCAGGCGATGCTCGACGTGGTCTCCTTCTGGCTCGACCTCGGCATAGACGGTTTTCGCGTTGATGCCGTGCCGTATCTTTACGAGCGCGAGGGGACGAACTGCGAGAACTTGCAGGAGACGCACGAGTTCTTGAAACAGTTGCGCGCACACGTCGAGACGAACTATCCGAACACTCTGTTGCTCGGCGAGGCGAACCAGTGGCCGGAGGACGTGGTGGAATATTTCGGCGACGGCGACGAGTTCCACATGAACTACCATTTCCCGATCATGCCGCGCCTCTTCATGGCGCTCAGGCAGGAAGACCGCCGCCCCATCGTCGAAATTCTGGAGCGCACGCCCGACATTCCGGCCAACTGCCAGTGGGGCATGTTTCTGCGCAACCACGACGAGTTGACGCTTGAGATGGTGACGGACGAGGAACGCGATTATCTCTACAACGAGTATGCGAAGGACAGGCGCATGCGTTTGAACGTCGGCATCCGCCGCCGGCTCGCGCCCCTGCTTGATAACAGCCGCCGCCGCATAGAGTTGCTGCACGGGCTGCTCCTCAGTCTGCCCGGCTCTCCCTTTCTCTACTACGGCGACGAGATCGGCATGGGCGACAACATCTATCTCGGCGACCGCGACGGCGTGCGCACGCCGATGCAATGGTCTGCGGATCGCAACGCAGGGTTCTCGCGCGCGGATTTCGAGCGTTTGTATTTCCCGCTCATCGTCAATCCCGTCTATGGTTATCAATCGGTGAACGTCGAGGCGCAGCAGCGTTACGAGTCGTCCTGGCTGACCTGGATGCGTTCGATGATCCGGTTGCGCAAACAACATCACGTCTTCGGGCGCGGGCGAATGGAGTTCGTCAAACCGGAGAACCGGAAAATTTTCGCCTTCACGCGCGAGCACGAGGGCGAGACGGTGCTCTGCGTCTTCAACCTCTCGCAGGTGGCGCAGCCCGTCGAACTCAACCTCGCGCGCAACGAGGGGCGCATGCCCGTCGAGATGCTCGGCGAGACTCCGTTCCCGCAGGTGTCGGAGCGCCCGTACCAACTCGCGCTCGCGCCATTTGGCTTCTACTGGTTTCTGCTTCGAGAGTAGCGTCGCCCGAATCGCGGCAGCGAAGTGCTGGTTATGAGAAAGACAATGTTGACTGTTTCGGCGGTTGTCGTGCTCGCGCTCGTCGCCGTCCTTCCGCCGCGCGAGACGGCGGACGCGGAAAGCCTGCGGCGCGACATGAACCATAGCGAGTGGGTGGCGAAGAGTCTGCGTGAGATGCAAAGCGTCCGTGCGGGCGCGACGAGGGCTGAACTGCTGAAAGTCTTCGCGGAGGAAGGCGGCATTTCGACGCGCACGAGCCGGACGTATGTTTACCGCGAATGCCGCTACATCAAGGTTGACGTTGAGTTCAAGCCCGCGCGCGACGCGGAGAACGGGCGCGACGAAGACGCGGGCGACGAGGTCGTAAAAATATCCAGACCGTACCTTGACTGGTCGGTCGCAGACTGATTCAGATGGATTCGTACATGGGGGTTTCTTAAATATGACCAGCGAACAGGAGCAAGCGGAACGTCTCGTCGTCGTCTCGAACCGTTTGCCGTTTACTTTGAAACGCGTGGGCGAGGCGTGGCGCACGGACAGGAGCACGGGCGGACTGGCGACGGCGATGGGGCCGATCCTGCGCCGCACGGGCGGCATCTGGATCGGCTGGCCGGGCGATTCTTCCGACCCGGCAGACGAGCGGCGGCAAAAGACGCTCCGGCGCTGGGCTGAACGCGAGCATTACTTCGCGGTGGACATCCCTGCCGAAGTCGCCGCAGGGTTCTACGAGGGCTACGCCAACCAGACGCTCTGGCCGCTCTTTCACCAGTTCCCTTCGCTCCTTAACTTCAAGCCCGAACACTGGCAGGCTTACATGGAAGCCAACCGGCGCTTCCGCGACGTGGTGCTCGAACACTTGCAGCCGAACGACATCGTCTGGGTGCACGACTACCAGTTGATGCTCCTGCCTCAGCTTTTGCGCGAGGCCGTGCCCGACGCGCGAATCGGCTTCTTCCTGCACATCCCGTTTCCGTCTTCGCCCATCTTTCGCCTGCTGCCGCGCCGCGAAGAACTCTTGCAGGGCTTGCTCGGCGCAGACTATCTGGCCTTCCACACCTACAGCTACCTGCAACATTTTCGCGCTTCGGCCTTACGCATCCTCGGCCTCGACAGCCGCATGGACGGCGTGGAAGTCGGCGGGCGCTCCGTGCGTCTGGACGCTCTGCCCATCGGGATTGCGCCCGGCGAGTTCACCGAACTGCTCGCGCGCGACGCGGAGACGATCAAACGCCGCGACGAACTGCGCAAACGCTTCGACGGGCGACGCGTCCTGCTCGGCGTTGACCGCCTCGACTACACGAAGGGCATCCCCGAACGCCTGCGCACCTTCCGCCGCCTGCTCAAGGGGTCGCCGGAGCTTCGCGGCAGGGTGGTCTTGATACAGGTGGCCGTGCCCTCGCGCGAGGTGATCCCGATGTACAAGGAACTGCGTCAGGAAGTGGACGAACTCGTCGGCAAGATCAACGGCGAATTTTCGACGCCCGACTGGACGCCCATCACCTACATCCGGCGCGGCATCCCGCCCACCGAACTCACCGCGCTCTACGCCGTCGCAGACCTCGCGTGGGTCACGCCCCTGCGCGACGGGCTAAACCTCGTCGCCAAGGAGTACGTCGCGTGCCAGCAGGAGGGCGCGGGCGTCCTTGTGCTGAGCGAATTTGCGGGCGCGGCCTCCGAGATGGGCGAGGCGTTTCTCGTCAACCCCTACGACGAGGAGCGCACGGCGGAAACCATCGAACGCGCGCTCGCGCTTCCCGCAGATGCGCGGCGCGAACGCATGAGCGCGCTGCACAAGCGCGTCGTGCGCAACAACGTCTTCGCGTGGGGCGACCGCTTCATCGCCAATTTGCGCGAGGCCGCCAATTCTCGTGCGGAGAATTTTTCGGAGAAGCCGCAGGCGTTGCCCGTCGAAGATGCGGTCGCGGCTTTTCGTCAGGCGGGTCAGCGGCGCCTGCTGCTCGACTACGACGGCACGCTCGTGCCTTACGTCAACCGCCCGCAGGACGCCGTGCCGCCCAAAGAGTTGATCGAACTGCTCACCCGTCTCGCCGCAGACCCGGCGACGGTGATTGCGGTCGTCTCAGGCCGCTCGCGCCATGATCTGGAAAGGTGGTTCGGCGAAGTACGCGGCCTGTGGCTCGCGGCGGAGCACGGCGCGATCATGCGTTCGCCGGAGACGATGCGCTGGGAGCTTTACCGCCCGACCTACACGGGCGAGTGGAAGGAGCAGGTCTTTCCCGTCATTGAGCACTTCATGGATCGCACGCCCGGCAGTCTCATCGAGGAAAAGGAGTTTTCGCTCGTCTGGCACTACCGCATGGCCGACCCCGAATTCGGCGAATGGCTCGCCAACGAACTCGTCTCCAACCTCGAACAGATGCTCGCCGAC
>DASQDV010000310.1:0-3987 GCA_035633995.1 Pyrinomonadaceae bacterium
GAAGGCGACGAGGGCGCGCGCCTGATCGTCTATGCCGGAGAGGAGATAAAAGACCTGCCGGTTGATGGGCGCGCTCGCGGGCGGGTAGAGCGTGAAGGGGCCGACGAGCGGCACCTCGGCGTCGCGCGCGAGCGCGGCGACCTCGCGGTCTGCCCCGGCGATCATCGCGCTTGACAGCGCGAAGACCTGTTCGTCACGAATCAACCGTTCGACATTCGCGCTCGTCGCCGTCGCCGTGTCGCCCGTCTCCGCAAACTTCAACTCGATCTTGCGGTTGTATATGCCGCCCTGACTGTTGACTTCCTCGAAGTAGGCGGCGACGACCGCCTTGATTGTTTGCCCCATCCCGGCAAGCGCGCCGCGTGCGGGCACGAGCATCCCGACGCGAATGCCGGTGTCGGTCAGACCCGGATCGCGATCCGTGCCGAGTCGCTTGAGGTAGGCGGTAAGATCGGCCATGTCCTCGCGCGACATCTGGTAGCGCGGCATGACGTTCAACAGGCGATTGCCCGCCGGGTCGAGGCCGCGCGTGAGTGCGAGTTCGATGGCGCGTTCGGTGTAGGGCGGGTGCTTGCGCCCGCTCGCGTGCGTGACGCCGTAGGGTTTCGTCAGCGCGTCCCAGGTGATGTTCGAGGGCGTGACGCCGCCTTCCGGTCGCCCCTGCCCGTCGAGGCCGTGACAGTTGGCGCAGGCCATCGTGCTCGCGGGAATTTCGAGCGCGGCCTCGCCGAGATACGCCATGATCTCTTTGCCCGACGCGCTCGTGCCGCGCAGGTAAATCTGCTTGCCGCGCTTCTCTTCCGGCGTCAGCGTGACGCCGCCGGGCGCGCTTTGAGCCGAACTAGAGGCGGGCGCGTTTTGAGTCGAATCGGCGGCGGGCGCGTTCGTCTGCGCCGAGACGCGCGAGGAGGACGCGCGCGGCTGCAATAGGGAAAGACACGCCGCGAGCGCGATGAAGGAGAGCGCGACGAGCGCGCGGAGCAGCCGCCGTCGTCGGAGTCGTTGATCGAAGTTGCGACGCATCATTTGCCGCCGGGAGTCGCCGGCGACGCGGGCGCGGGTTTGTCGTCAAGGACGCTCTCGACCACCTTGACCAACTCCTCCGGCTTCGCGAGGCCGAAGGCTTTCTTCCAGAGGCCGGTGCGCTCGTTGCCGATGATGAAGATATTCGTGTGCTGCTCGCGCTGCTCGACGTACTGCCCCAGTTTATAGAGCGCCCAGTCAACGTTCTCCTTCTTGCCCGTGAGGAACAGGCGGCCGGGCGCGGCGTTCAACTTCTTGGCATACTCCTTGAGCGCCTGCGGCGTGTCTACGGTCGGGTCAACGCTGATCGAGACGATGTAGAGGTCTTTCCCCATGCGCTCCTTGAAGGTCGCCTGCAACTTTTCGAGGTTGCGATTCATCGGCAGGCAACTGCCCTGGCAGGTGGCGAAGAAGGCGTTGACGACGACCACGCGGTTCTTGAGCACGTCGCTGTAGAGGCGCATCCGCTCGCCGTTTTGATTGATGAGTTCAACGTCCGTGAAATACTTCTGCGCTGCCGACGCTTCGGCGGTGGGCGCGGGCACACCGGCCGGTTGACCCGGCCTGGCCGGGGCTTTGGGCTGCGCCTGTTGCGGCTGCGCCGGTTGCGGCTGTTGCGCTTGAGCATCCTGCTTCGCGCCGGTCGTCTGCGCGCTGGCGGCGTCGTTGAGACTGCCGCCGAGCGCGGCGGCGACGACGATAATGAGCGACGCGAGGCGGAAGAGTTTGGCAACGGGGCGGCGATTATTTTCGTTGGCGCGCGTGTTGGTCATGGCGTTTTCTAACCTCTCAAAAATCCGTTTACAGACGTGCGCCGCAATCGTCGGCGCTGTGTCGTTGTCGTCGTCTTCTTCTTGCGCTGTTACTGCCCGGCGGCCTTCGCGGTCGCTTCGGCGTTCAGAATCAGGTGCGGTATCTGCTTGTAGGCGACGCCGAGCGACGGGCACTGGAAGAAGATATAATAGACGCCCGAGCGCGGCGGCGTGAAGTTAATTTCGTAGACGCCCTCGCCGATGGATTTCGCCCAGTGGCGCTGCTGCCAGATGCCGGGCGAGAGGAAGGTGAGCACGCCCATGTCTTTCAAGTCGGCGCGCGGCTGCTTGGTCGTCGAGTCCGTCACCTTGAAGCGGAGTTGCACGTTCTCGCCCGTCTTCAGGTTACGCTCCGTGAGCAGCGGCTCGACCCTGATCGCCACGCCCCGTTTCTTCTCGTATTCGGGATTTTCTTTGACGGACATCTCGAAGCAGTTGACGATGCGAGGCGTGTCGAGCAGGAAGGCCACGTCGTAGTTGCCCTGCGCGGTGAGTTGCGCTTTGGTCGCGTAGACGCCGGGCGCGGTCTCGCGCAAAGAGGCGTCCCAGACGAGCAGAGCGCGCGGTTCGCGCTTGTAGTTGGTGAAGCTGCCCATCGGCGCGGCCATGCCCTCCTGATAATAATAGATCATCTTGTCAGCCGGGTTCCCGACGAGCACCGCGTTGCCCTCCGCCGAAGGTATCACAACGTCAGCCGTCGAACGGCTCGACGCCAGACCGGGCGCTTTCTGCCCGCCGGGGAAACGCGAGACGGACGACTCGACCGCGCCCGTGCCGAGTTGCGACAGCTTGATCATCGAGACGTGCTCGTTGCCGAGCGCGCGCACGTAGGCGAACTGCTTGGTGAAGGTCACCTGATCGGGCGAGTTGGCGACGGCGACGTGATGCAGCACGCGGTTGGTCGAGGCGTCGAAGATGTGTACGACGTTCTCCTTCGGGTTGACGGCGAAGCCGTGTCGGCCGTCGGGCGCGAAGCGGACGGTGGCGAGTCCCGGCTTCGTCTCGATGGTCGCCGTGACGGCATGGCTCACGGCGTCGATGGCCGTCAGGCGACCGTCGCCCTCGTGCGCCACGTAGACGGCGCGACCGAGCGGCGAGTAGGCGAGCGACGACGGAAGTGCGCCCGTCTTGAGGTCTTTCACTTTGGCGAGCCGCGCCACCTCTACGACCGAGAGCGTGCCGTCGGCCTTGTTGGTGACGAAGGCGAAGCGGTCGTCGGGGCTGAAGGCGAGTTCGTGATGCCCCGCGCCCGTCGTGATCTGCGCCGCCACCTTCGCCGTCGCCGTGTCGATCACCGTCACGCCGCCCACGCCCGCTTCGCCCACGCCGTTCGTCCCGACCCACAAATATTTGCCGTCCGCCTGCAAGCGCACGCGCACGGGACGCGCGCCCGTGTCAACGTTCGAGACGACTTTCCAGGTCGCCGTGTCCACGACGGCCACCTGATTGACGAGCGGCATCGAGACGTAGAGGCGTCGCCTGTCCGCGCTCATCGTCCAGTCCTCGCCGGGGCTTTTGAGGAAGATGACGGTGAGCAGCTTGGTCGTGCCGAAGCCGAGCAGCGGGTCTATCACGGAGATGTTCGCCTCGTCGTTCATGGCGAGGACGTAGTAGGAGTTGAGGTCTATGTCGGGGCGCTGGCTGAGTTGCGCCGTCAGGAACGACTGCACCTTCTCGCGGCACGCCTTCGCATCGGTGGAGGTCGTGCCCTTCGCGCGCTCGTCGATCCACGCCGCCGGGCGCAGGTTGGTCACGGGCTGACCCGTCGCAGCGTCTTTCACCGAGAACGAGACGAGCGCCTCTTTGCCTTCCAGCAGCCCCTCGTTTTTAACGACCGGCTCGACCCTGAACTCGACGTTGATGCCCTCGTGCGTGATTCGCTGCGGCGCGTTGGACGCCGGAGTCACGGCGACGGCGCTCACGCTCGCGGGCGTGGGCTTCGGCGGCGGCGGCGGCGGCATGCCCGAACGCTGCGGCTGCGCAGACGAAGCGCCCGCCGCTGCGGCGAAGAGAACAACCGTCAGGATCGTTTTGCTGATGCGGTTTCTGTTGTTCGTCATAAGTGCCCTGTTTATCGTCGGTGAATTTTTGTCGCGTCCGCCGTGGCGGCGGGAGATTTGTGTGCCTCGCGCCGGAGGCGTTCGATGTTCCC
>DASQDV010000311.1:0-7369 GCA_035633995.1 Pyrinomonadaceae bacterium
GCCCGCCGCGCGAAACGTCTGGATCGCGCCGACGTAGCCGGGGCGGTCGAGCACGACCGTGTCGCCCGCGTCTATCAGGCAGCGCGCGATGAGATCGAGTCCCTGCTGCGAGCCGGAGAGGATGAGCACGCGTTCGGGGCGTGTGCGTATGCGCGCGGCGATGGCTTTGCGCAGAGGGGCTTGCCCCTCGGTCGGGCCGAGTCCGAGCACGATGTCGCTCTCGTTTTTCAAGACCTGTTCCATGAGCCGCCGGTAGTCCGCGAGCGGAAAGCATTCGATGGCGGGGATGCCTGCGGCGAAGGAGATGAGACGCGAGTTCATCGCGTCGAGGTGCAGATTGCGCAAGGAAGGATCGGCGCTGAGTTGGGCGAAGGCCGAGACTTTGCCGCGCCATGCGAACGGCGCGTCCGTCGGTTCGGGGCGCGCGCAGACAAATGTGCCGCGCCCGACGTGGCTGCGCAAAAGGCCGCGCGCTTCGAGTTCGCGATAGGCGTTAACGACCGTCGTGCGGCTGAGCTTGAGTTGAACGGCCAGCGCACGCTCCGAGGGAAGACGCGCGCCCGCCGTCAGGTCTTCACGCTCGATGGCAGATTCCAGAGCCTCGACCAGTTGACTGTAGATGGCGCGTGCGTCGCCGCGCTTGAGCTTCAACTTCGCGTAGTTCATCGCCTGCGGAGCATAAAGCACGACCGCGCGACGGCTCAAGTGCCAATTGGAAATTGGCTATTTGAGAGGGAAGCGGGGAAAATTAAAATGGCGTGGTTTGGGCGGCTTGTTCGGGAAACCTCGCGGATGCCAATGTGCGAATCCGGTAGTCCAATCGGGCTTGGCGGTGACTATCGAGTTTTGTTGTCTCAAAGTGTGAGGTGAAGCGAAGCAATGGATAGTTTTACGCCGACGGCGAGGAGCGCCGTGAAGCGTTTGCCGAAGCGGGGGCTGTACGAACGCGTTGGCGTCTACCGGATTCTGGACGAAGGGTTCGTCTGCCACGTCGGCTTCATCGTCGAGGGGCAGCCGTTCGTTATCCCGACCGGATACGCGCGCAAAGATGACACGCTCTACCTGCACGGCGCGCAGGCCAGCCGGATGCTGCGCGCGCTACGGGATGGAATTGACGTGTGCGTGACGGTGACGCTGGTTGACGGGATGGTGATGGCGCGCTCGGCCTTTCATCATTCGATGAATTACAGGTCGGTGGTGGTCTTCGGTCGCGCCGTTGTGGTCGAAGACGGGGCGGAGAAACTGGAAGCGTTACGCGCTTTGACGGAGCACCTCGCGCCGGGTCGCTGGGCGGAAGTAAGGCAGCCGACCGAAGGCGAGATGCGCGCGACGATGGTGCTCGCGCTGCCGCTCGCGGAAGCGTCGGCCAAAGTGCGGACGGGGCCGCCCGCCGACGACGAAGAGGATTACGCGTTGCCGGTCTGGGCGGGGGTCGTGCCGCTCCGCCTGGCGGCGGGCGAGCCAATCGCCGATCCGCGTCTGCCTGAAGGCATTGAGCCGCCGCCGCATGTGGTGAATTACACGCGTGTGGACGGGGTTGACGGCGGAAAGGAAGAATCGAGATGAGCCGGGAATGGCGGCGCGGCGAATATGTGATCAGCACGGAGCGCGGGCGTCTCGACGTTGGGCTGATTCATCGCTTTCTGAGCGAGTCGTCTTACTGGGCGACGGGTCGCCCGCGCGAAGTGGTGGAACGCTCCATCGAGCATTCGCTGGCGTTCGGAATTTATCACGGCGAGCGACAGGTGGGGTTCGCGCGCGTGATTACCGACTACGCGACGTTTGCGTGGATCGCAGACGTGTTCATCGTTGAAGAGTTTCGCGGGCAGGGTCTCGGCAAGTGGCTCGGCGAAGTGATGATCGGTCATCCGGAGTTACAGGGGTTTCGCCGCTGGGTGCTGGCGACGAAGGACGCGCACGAACTTGACCGTCGGCTGGGCTTCCACGAGTTGCAGCGTCCCGAACGCTGGATGGAACGGCGCGACCCCGCGACGGTGGAGAGACCGGACTACTGGGCGGCAGAAGCGGCGGATAAATTGAATTAATTTGACAGTCCGAGTGAAGTTAAGCGGAAAACTGTGAACCGCTATAATGATCACTTCGAGCATGTGTGATATTCGATGAGCGCACCCGTTATTGTCTGGTTAATACTGTGTTTGATCTGGGGTTCGACGTGGCTTTTCATCAAGCTCGGCCTTCAGGACTTGCCGCCGTTCACGTTTGCGGGCGTGCGCTTCGTGATTGCCGCCGCGATTCTGCTCGTCGTGGTCGCCGTGCGGCGCATGCCTTTGCCGCGCGAGCGGCGCGACTGGTTGCTCATCGCGCTGACAGGCGTGATGGCCTTCTCGGTCAATTACGGCCTGCTCTTTTGGGGCGAGCAACGCACCTCTTCGGGGCTCGCGGCCATATTGCAAACGATCATCCCGGCCTTCGGCCTCGTCATCGCGCACTACTACCTGCCGGACGAGCGCATCACGCTCTGGAAGGTGTGCGGCATTGGGCTGGGCATTGCGGGCGTGGCGTTGATCTTTTCGGATCAGGCGAGCGTGGAAGGAACGTCGGCGCTGGCGGGGAGCGCGGCCATCGTCGTCGGCGCGTTCTGCGTGGCTTATTCAAACGTGCTGGTGAAAGCGCGTGCGCGCCACATCGAACCGGCGGTGCTGGCGGCGGGGCAGATGATTTGCGGACTGGTGCCGCTGCTCCTCGTCGGGATGACGCTGGAAGGCAACCCGCTCTCGTTTCGCTGGACGCCGCTCGCCGTCGCGTCGCTGCTGTATCTCGCGCTCGTCGGCTCGGCCATCGCCTTTTTGATGTTCTACTGGCTCGTGCGCAACATGGACGTGACGAAGACGATGCTCATTCCGCTCGTCACGCCGCCGATTGCGGTATTTCTCGGCTGGCTCGTCCTCGACGAAGGGTTGACGTGGCGCACGGCCGTCGGCGCGCTCGGCATCATGTCCGGCATCGCTTTGATCGTGACGCGCAAGAAGAAGGAGTTGCAGGCGGCGACGACGACGGCAGCAGCGGTCGTGGTGGTTAACGAGTGCGAGACCGGCTGAGTTCTGTTAAAAGGAAACGAATGATCAAACGTGACGAACCGGATGAGTGGGAAGGCATGCAGACGAAGGCCGTGCACGCCTCTCGCGAACACAATGCGACGCGCGCCGTCGCTTCGCCGATCTGGCAAACATCAACTTTCAGCGCCGACTCCTCCGAGCACTTCGCCGCGCTCGCGGCGTCTGCGCGCCCCGCAGAGTATTACACGCGCTACGGCAACCCGACGCACAGGGAGGCGGAGGCGACCCTCGCGGCGCTCGAAGGCGGCGAGGCGGCGCTCGTCACGGCTTCGGGGATGGGCGCGATCTTCGCGGCGGTAATGTGCAATTTGCGCGCAGGCGACCACGCCGTCGTGCAGCGTAACCTCTACGCGGGCACAAGCACGCTCATCGAAGAGTTGCTGCCGCGCTGGGGCATCGAGTACACGTTCGTGGATCAAACGGACGCGGCGAACTTCGCCGCAGCGTTGCGCCCGCAGACGAAACTCATCTACGTCGAGACGCCGACGAATCCGCTCATGCGAATCACGGATTTGCGCGCCGTCGCCGCGCTGGGGCGCGAGCGCAAGGTTACGACGATGGTTGACAACACGTTCGCCACGCCCATCAATCAACGCCCGCTGGAGTTCGGCATAGATGTCTCGATCCATAGCGCGACGAAGTATCTCGGCGGGCATCACGACATCACGGCGGGCGTCGTCGTCGGCTCGACGGAATTTGTCGAAAAGGCCTGGAAGTTCGGGCTGGTGGCGGGCGCGGTGCTCAGTCCTTTCGACGGGTGGCTGCTTTTGCGCGGCCTGCGCACGCTCGGTCTCAGGGTGGAACGACACAACCGGAACGCGCTCGCGCTCGCGCGTTTTCTCGAAGCGCACCCGAAGGTGGCGCGCGTCAACTATCCCGGCCTCGAATCGCACCCGCAGCACGAACTGGCGCGCACGCAGATGAGCGGCTTCACCGGGATGCTCTCGGTCGAACTCGACGGCGACTTTCGCGCGGTCGAGACGTTTCTCACCTCTCTGAAACTGTGCACCTACGCGGCGAGCGTCGGCGGCTACGAAACGCTCGTCGTGCACCCGGCGGCGATGTGGGGGCTGCAACTGACAGCCGAACAGCGAGCCGCGATGGACGTCGGCGACAGCCTCGTGCGCGTCTCGGTCGGGCTGGAAGACGAAGCGGACTTGCTCAAAGATTTCGCGCAGGCGTTGGACAGCGTCAAAGCGTAGATTGCAAACACGCGATCCTTTGCGCCTTACGTCTCGTCTATGCGCTTTGCCGGAAAGGCGATCTCGCAAAGGCGCGAAGCTCAGGCGTAAGGCGCAAAGGAAGTTTGGGGTCTACTTTTAGTTCAGAGAAACGGCATGAGAAAACTTCGCTACCATCTGGTTGATGTCTTCACCGACCGGCAGTTCGGCGGAAACCCTCTGGCGGTCTTTACGAACGGGCGCGGCATCTCGACCGGGACGATGCAGGCGATTGCCAAAGAGTTGAATTTGTCGGAGACGACCTTCGTGCTGCCGCCTGACGACGCCGCGAACGATTACCGCGTGCGCATCTTCACGCCCGGACAGGAACTGCCGATGGCCGGGCATCCGACCGTCGGGACGACTTTCGTGCTCGCGCGCGAACACCTCGTCGAGCGCGGCGCAGATGGCTCGGAGACGACGCTCAAACTCGAAGAGGGCGTCGGCACGATCCCCGTCCGCATCGAATGGCGGGGCGGCGTGGCGGGCTTTATACAGATGCGGCAGCCACAGCCTACGTTCGGGCCGCGCGTCGAGAATGTGGAAGCGGTGGCGGAGATGTTGTCCATCGAGGCGAGCGAAATCGCGGAGACGAATCTACCGCTCGAAGTCGTCTCGTGCGGCGTGCCGTTTCTTTATGTGCCGGTCAAAAGTTTGCGCGCGGTGCAGAACATCAAGTTTCGCGTTGACGTGTGGGAGCGAGCGTTGAAAGATATCGTTCCGCCGGAGGTGTTCGTCTTCACGCGTGAAGTGGAGTTTGAGAATTCGACCGTGCACAGCCGCATGTTCGCGCCGGGCATGGGGATTTGGGAAGACCCGGCGACGGGCGGCGCGAGCGGGCCGCTCGGCTGTTATCTCGTCCGCTACGGCGTGGTCGCCTGCGACGAGGGCGGCGCGGCGGAGTTCACGAGCGAGCAGGGGATCGAGATGGGGCGACCGAGTTTCATCCGCATTAAGATCGCGCGCGAGGGCGAAGAGATTACGGACGTGCGCGTCGGCGGCGAGTGCCGCTTCATGGGCGAAGGTTATCTTGAGATCGAAGATTAGCCGCGCCGGATCAGGGGGTCGCTCAGACCAGAGGAGTCAGCGTGAAAGCAATTCGAGTTGCGCTGTTGCAGATGACGGGCTGCGGCGACGACAGGGCGGCGAACCTCGCCAAAGGGGAGGTCTTCTGTCGCCGCGCACGCGCGATGGGCGCCGACATCGCGCTGTTCCCGGAGATGTGGAGCGCGGGGGTGGCGTTCTTCGATCCGCAGCGGGAGGGCGACCGCGAGCGTTGGCAGGCGCAGGCCATCAGCCGCGACGATCCGTTCATCAAGCACTTTCAAAATCTCGCACGCGAACTGCGGATGGCGATTGCCCTGACTTACCTTGAGCGCCGGGACGAAGGCGCGCCGCGCAACTCAGTCTCGCTGATAGATCGTCGCGGCCAGATAGTGTTGACTTACGCGAAGGTTCACACGTGCGAGTTCGACGTTGAGTGCGCGCTCGCGCCCGGCGACGAATTTCCGGTCTGCGCGCTCGACACCGAGCAGGGCGACGTGAAAATCGGTTTCATGATCTGCTACGACCGCGAGTTTCCAGAGAGCGCGCGGGCGTTGATGCTCGCGGGCGCGGAACTCATCTTGACGCCGAACGCCTGCACGCTGGAGGAGCACCGCCTGACGCAGTTCAAGACGCGCGCCTACGAGAACATGGTTGGCGTCGCCATGACCAACTATGCCGCACCGCAAAACAACGGGCATTCCGTCGCCTACGATGCGGTGGCCTTCCGCTCGGAAGACGAACCGCGCGACACGCTCATCGTCGAAGCGGGAGAGACGGAAGACGTTTACCTCGCGACCTTCGACATGGACAGCATCCGCGCCTACCGCGAGCGCGAGGCCTGGGGCAACGCTTACCGCAGGCCGCGCCTCTACGGGGCGCTCACGGCGGAGGAAGTCGCGCCGCCCTTCGTGCGCCCGGATGCGACGAGATGACGGCGGCGGCTGGCGCTTCATGTGCGAAGGCCAAGTTGAGCTTGAGGACTGGATTACTTTCTCTTACGTCGGGAATCTCGATTATATTCTCGCCATGAGAACGAGGAATATTCTCCTGGCCTTGATGCTGTCTTTGACGCTCACCTTCGTCGTGGCAATCGTCTTCACGTTTTATCCGCTCATCTCCGTGCTGTTCAGCAACGTGTCGAGCAGCAGTGAGACCGAAGGCATCGGGGCGGTTGCGGGCGGTGTGGATTCTTTCTTTTTCTACGCGCTGTTTATCGTCGAGCCGGTATTGTTTCTAACCATCTTCGCTTTGCTGCAAAGAAGAGGCGCAAAGCGCTGACCCTTCGTGCAAACACTTGATCGCGGCATGTACGCGTCCTTATCCTGGCATTCATCTGCTTGCAGCCCGCGCCGGAGTTGAGACACATGAGTAAGGTGCTCGTCGCAGTAATCCCCGAACCGCATGCGGCGGTTGAGGTGCGCGAAGTCGGAGAGCCGGAGTTGGAAGTGAACTCTGCGTTGCTCAAAGTGGAACTCTCGGAGGTGTGCGGCACGGACGTGCACTTGCAACAGGGGCGACTCGCGGGCGTGCCTTACCCGCTCATTCCCGGTCACGTCTCGGTCGGTCGGCTCGCGAAGATTCGCGGAGAGTTGTTAGACGTTGACGGGCGGCCTTTCACGGAAGGCGACCGCGTAACTTTCCTCGACGTGCACCTTACCTGCCATGCCTGTTGGCATTGCCTCGTCGCCCGCGCCTCGACGCGCTGCCCCGCGCGCAAAGTTTATGGCATCACCTACGGGCTTGCCGACGGCTTATCCGGCGGCTGGGCGCAGAAGATTTACCTCAAGCCCGGCACGCGCTTGCTTCGCCTCGGCGAGGCGGACACGGAGACCTTCATGGCGGGCGGCTGCGCGCTGCCGACGGCTTTGCACGCGACGGAGCGCGCCGGTGTAGAGATTGGCGACACCGTGCTCGTCCTCGGCAGCGGCCCCGTCGGCCTCTCCGCTATCATCTTCGCACTGATGCGCGGCGCGCTTCGCGTCCTCTGCATAGGCGCGCCCGCCGCGCGGCTTGAGACAGCACGCC
>DASQDV010000312.1:0-6094 GCA_035633995.1 Pyrinomonadaceae bacterium
GACGTAAGGGTTGGGCGGAACCGACAGGCGCGGCGAGAGCGTGACGGGGCCGACGAGCGCCACCTGGCTGCGGCGCAGGTAATCGTTCGTCGCGTCGCTTGCGCCCGGCTCGAAACTGGCGACGAGCGCGAAGACGCCTTCGCGCTCCACCAGGCGCTCGGTCGCCTGAAGCGTCGCGGCAGGCTCGCCGCGCGAATCCACCGCGACGAGTTCGAGTTGTCGCCCATAGACGCCGCCCTGCGCGTTGACCTCGGCGAAGTATGCCGTGAGTGTTGCCTTGACATCCTCGCCCACCTGCGCGAGCGCGCCGGTCAGCGGGAGCGCCGCGCCGAGCCTGATCTTTTTATCGTCAATGCCGGGGTCGGAATCGGCTTCCTTGCCGAGTTTCCTGAGGTAGGCGATGAGGTCGGCCATCTGCCCCGGCGACAGTTCGTACTGCGGCATGCCGGGATGCAGGCGCGCGCCCGAAGGATCGAGTCCCGCTTTGATGGCGCGGGCGAGCGTAGTTTCGTTGTAGGCGACGCGCTCGCGGCGCGTCAGCGCGGAAGTGTGCGTGGCGGTGAGCGTCTGCCAGTTGATGGGCGGCGGCTGAAGTCCGCCTTCACGCGTGCCTTCGCCGCGCAGCCCGTGACAGTTGACGCACGCAAAGGCGCTCGCCGGTATCTCCAACGCGTCGCTGCCGAGCAGCGCCTTGATCTCCTTGCCGTCCGCGCTTTCGCCCTTGAGATAAATTTGCTTGCCGCGCTTCTCCTGCGGCGATAACTCTCGCTCCCCCGTCTCTCCCTGCGCGCCGCCCACTCGCTCGCCGAGCGCGAGCCAGCACGCAGCGACGCAGGCAAGGAACAATAGAGCCAGTTTGATTTGACGGCGACGAATCATCATCTCGTTTTACGATCCCGGCCTACGGCCTGAACTGTAGAGGTGGCGGACGACACCGCACGTCGCACGCGCTCCTTCCCGTCCTACGGGCGGGCACGAGCCGCCGCCGCCGCTACAGTATTTTTGTCGGCCTCGCGTTCACTCGAAAAACGCTTTTGCCGAAGAGATCATTTGGCGGCGGCGGCTGTCGGCAGCAACTTCAACACGGCGGAGGCGATCTCCGTCGGGTTCGACATCGCGTGCAGCTTCATCCATTCGCCCGTCGCTTCGTTGCCGACGATGAGTTTGAGGCCGTGTTGATTTTTATCTTCGACGTAGTTGCCGAGTTTGTAGAGCACCCAGTCAATGGTCTCCTTCTTGCCCGTGAGGAAATACCAGCCGGGCTGCGCCTTGAAACTCTCGGCATACTTTTTCAGCGCGGCGGGCGTGTCCGTCTCCGGGTCAACGCTGAGCGAGAGCATCACGACCTCTTTTCCGAGACGGCTGCCGAGGTGTTGCTGCACTTTCGCGAGGTTTGCGGTCATCGGCGAACACGCGCCCTTGCAGGTGGTGAACACGAAGTTGATGAGCACGATCCTGTTTTTCAGCAAGTCGTCGTAGAAGCGCACGGGCTGATTGTCCTGCGTCAGGAGGACGTGGTTCGGGAAGTAGGCCGCGCCGCGACCCGTCTTTGTCGTTGCGGTGGGCACCGTCGCGGCGCTCGCGCTCGCGGCCTGCGGCAGCGGAATCTGCGCTTCGCTCCCGCTCGCGCCGCCCGCGCTGCTGCCCGTCCTGGCGGCGGCTTCGTTGATGACTTTGACGAGCGTGGAGGCGGGGGCGAGGCCGTAGGTGCGCGTCCAGTAGCCTGCGGCGTCGTTGCCGATGAGCACCATCGGCGTGTGATCGTTTTTGTCTGCGACCGCCGAGCCGAGCGCCTTGAGCAGCGCGTCAACTTCGGGCTTGCTGCCCGTCACGAAAGTCCAGCCGGGCTGCGCCTTAAACTTCGCGCTGAACTCCTTCAACCTTTCGGGCACGTCCGTCGTCGGGTCAACGCTCACCGAAATGAGTTCGATGTCGCGCCCGACCCGCTCGCCGAGTTCCTGCTGCACCTTGCGGAAAGTGGCCGTCAGCGGCGGGCAGATCGTCGTGCAGGTGGTGAAGACGAAGTTGATCGCAACCGTCTTTCCTTTGACGAGGTCTGTGTAAAAGTTCAGCTTGCGGCCATTCTGATCGACGACCGATGTGTCGGGAATCTTGAGCGTGTTCGGAGCAAGGGGCGTCGTGCCGAGCGCGGCGGCAGGCGTTGTCGCGCCCGTCGTTGCGTTCGTGTTCGCCGTGCCGGTGCTCTTGGTCGCGTCCTCGTGCTCTTTGTGCTCGGCGGGCGTCTCGTCCTTGACCGGCCTGAGATTCATGCCGCACTTCGGACACCGCCCCGGCTTGTTCGATCTCACTTCCGGGTCCATCGGGCACGAATAGACCACCGCTTTTTTGACGGCGGCGGGCTTGCGCTGCGCCTTAGCCCTCTGCGCGTTCGCAGACGCGGACGGCAGCGCGGCCAGCGCGACGAGGGCGATGAAAGAAATAAGCGCCCGTTTGAATTTCAATTGCATGACAAATCCTTTCCCGCCGCCCTTGTAGGTTGCGGCGGTCAATCTTGTTTAGGGCTTCTGCCCGGCCACGTCGCCTTGTTTAATCTCGACCGGAGTAAACGGCAGGTCTGCGAAGGTGACGCCGCGCGAAGCGACGCGCACCATCACGTTGAACATCCCGGCGTGCGGGAAGACCTGCGTGATCTCATATTCGCCCGCGCCCACTTCCTTCGCCCACTGTCGCTGCTGCCACACACCGGGCGGCTCGAAGACCAGAACCTGCACGTCCTCAAGCCCCGTGATGGGCTGGTTGGAGATCGAGTCGGTGAGTTTGAAACGGAGCGGGACGCCCGCGCCCGCTTTGAAACTCTGCCCCGCGAAAGAGGCCGTCACGACGAGCGTACTTTTCTCTTCTTCGGCTTGCGCGCCGGGCGATTTGCCGACGGTCGCCTGAAAGCAGTGTGCGATGCGGTTCTCGTTGATCAGGACGGGCACGTCGTAACTTCCGGCGCGAGAGAGTTTGACGGGCGCAGCGTAAGTGCCCGGCGCGATCTCGGTCAGGCTGCGGTCGAGAAGCAGTATGCCGCGCGGGCGTCGCTTGTAGTTGCTGAGTGTGCCCATCGGCGCCATCATGCCGTCGACATAAAAGTAGATCATCTGATCGGGCGCGTGCGCGATCATCACGGAGTTGCCTTCGGGCGTCGGCACGATCATGCTGGCGACGCCGAGGTCGCCCGGACTGGTGCTCGGCGCGCGTTGCCCCGCCTGCACGTCCACCACCGAAATTTTCTCTTTGCCGAGACTGTTCAGTTCGACGAGCGAAAACTTCTCCGAAGCCGTCCCGCGCACGTAGGCATAGCGACCCGTGAAGGTGATCTGATCCGGACTCTTGACGACCCCCGACGCGCCGACGATCTTGTTGGTCGCAGAGTCGAGCACGGAGACGGTACTTTCGACCTGGTTGACGGCCAGCCCGTAACGACCGGAAGGCTCGAAGGCGAGCGCGACGACGCCGCGCGCGACCGGTATCGTTGCCACTACTTTCTGCGTCGCCGGGTCAATGGCCGTGATACCCGCGCCGTTCAAAGCCGCCACGTAGACGAGACGGCTCGCCGCGCTGTAGGCCGCCGGGACGGGAGTTTTGCCGACCGGAAGGTCAGCGACTTTGGCAAGCGTCTTCGTGTCAATCGCGGAGACGGTGTCCGAGGCGGTGTTGGTCACGTAGGCGAAGCGGCTGTCGGCAGTGAAAGTGATGTTGTGCAGCCCCGCGCCGACCGCGACGGTGTTCACGAGCTTGTTGGTCGCCGTGTCTATGACGGCGACGAGGGGCGAGTCGTCGAGGCCGACCCAGACGTGGCTGCCGTCGGGTTCGAGCGCTATACGCATCGGCTTACGCTTACCTTCGAGCGTGATCGTGTCCGTGATCTTTCTCGTGATCGTGTTGACGACGACGACGGCGGATTGTTCGGGCAGCGTGATGTAGAGGTTCTCTTTGTTTTTGCCCAACACGAAATCCGCGCCGTTTCCGGGGAGCTGGACGATGCTCTCAAGCTTCGTCTTGCTGAAGGCGATCTGCGGATTGGTGAAGGTGAGCGTGCGGTCGTGATTGAGCGAGAGCAACAGGTAGCTGTTGAGGTCGAGATCGGCGCGCGCGCTGAGAAGCCCGCCCATGAAGGTGCGGATTTTATCTTTGCATTGCGTGTCGGTAGTGGCCTCGGCGGAAGCGAGCCGCGAACTGAACCACGCGTTCGGGTGCAGACCTGCGAGCGGCTGCCCCGTGCGCGCATCGGTCACGCGGAAGGTGGCGACGGCGTCCGCCCCGGCGACCAGGGCTGCAGGTTTTTCCGCTCCAGCCGGAGGCGTCGCCACCAGCGAGAAATCTACGGCGATGCCCTCCTTCTCCACACGCTGCGTGATGGAGGCGGGATTTTTCGGCGCGCCCGGGTCAATTTTCTTGGGCGCGGCAGGCCCCGCAATCTGCGCGCTGGCGACGGACACGGACGCGAGCGCGCAGATCAAGGTCTGCCACAAAGCCCGTCCCGTCAATCCGCGAAATCCGTCTCTTGTACTCTGGTAAACGGCTGGCATGATCAAATACTTCCTCTGGTGATAACTATTTAACTCTGGTGGTTCGCCATTATAGGGCGAGATGATTCAAAGGTTGAAGGGCAGCCTAACTGAAATTAGGCTGCCCCCCAATGTGAGACGGATTAGGGCTGCGACAACAACAACTGCTGTTGCTGCATGCAGGCCGTGTCGCACGTCGGTTTGACACGGAAGATGCCCCACAGGCCGTCGGTGATCTGGTAACTTTCCTGAGTTCGCATCAGGTAGTCGCCAGCTTGTTGGAAACTGCCGCCCGCGCTCGGCAGAATGATATTCCAGTGGCGGCGCGCGGTATGGCCGCCCTGCGAGCCGATGTTCATCGAATCCGGTTCAGGATCGACGCCCGGCGTCCATTGCTTGGTCGAGTTGTTCGTCCACGCTTCGTGGAACCACGAGTGACCGTGAACGGTGAAGGCGTGCTGGCGCGGATGCCCCGTCGGTTGAACGACGCGGAAGCGCACCTGCTGCCCGGCGGCGGCGGTGAAGATCGGAGTTTCCGGATCACCGTGCGTCCCCGAACTAAGGGCGTTCACCTGATTCAGGTCGTTGAGCAGGTGGGACACGTCCTGGAAATTCGCGTGATCCGTCCTGGTCATCTCGGCTGTGAATCCGAACCGCGCCCAGATGGGTTCGGCCTTGTAGTTGAACGCCTTCTTGCCGGAGTCTTCCGAATCTTCCTCCGCCAGGTAATTGCGAACGGGGTTGCCGTTCGGTCCCTTCATAATCACGTCGTCCTGATAGACGACGACGAACTCTTTGAAGAACTTGCTGGTGGCCGGATCATACACCAGCGCTTCGGCGTTGGAGTTGGCCGCCGTTGACCACTTCGCACCTTGCGGCTCGATCATCAACGTGCCGATTGCTCCGTGCGAACCATGCTTCATGATGTCGCCGTAGTCGGTGAGGTTGACCGCGCCGTACTCGATGGGCGTGGCGAGGCGTGCGCCTTCGGGGGTGATGTCAACCCTTCCGGCGTACCAGCGATAAGTGGTCTTCTCGCCCGGGGCGACAGTCTGGCGGTCGTTGATGCCGATGTTCGCGCCATCGCTGGTGCGCACGTCGTACTCCAACAACTGCGGGTGCAGGCTGACCTCGTTCGAGGGTCTCACGTTGTTGAGGTTGAAGTTGTTCACGATCATCGGCATGAAGTTCCACGCCGGGTAATCCGGCAGCGTCGCCGGAAGGAAATTGGTGAGCTGCACGTTGATGCAGTCGCCCGCGTTAGCGCGCAGGATCAGCGGCTCCAGTTTCTTCGTGCCGTTTTTCACCGCTGCGATATTGGCTGTTTCAATGAACACGATGCCAGCCGGATCGACCAGACCGAACTTCTTGTTGTAAGTGATTCCACCCGGCGTGAGGTCGCTTGCCAGACGGGCTTCGACATAGAAGCTCTTCTTGGGCGAACCCGCAGGGCAGAAGTCCGTGCGCAGGCCGGGGTCGCTGCTGGCAACCTCCGCGCCCTGATTGCCGGGCAAGGGCATGAGGCCGGGGCGCTCGCCCTTGTACTCACGCAGGATGCCCCACATGCCGTCCCAGAGGTT
>DASQDV010000313.1:0-2448 GCA_035633995.1 Pyrinomonadaceae bacterium
GATGCCCGCCTCGCGCGTCGTCGTCAACACGCCGACGACGCACGGCGCAATCGGCTTCTCCACCGCGCTCCCGCCCTCGATGACGCTCGGCTGCGGCTCGTGGGGCGGCAACGTCACCTCCGACAACATCTCGCCGCTGCATCTGATGGACATCAAGCGCGTCGCCTTCGAGACGCGCCCCGTCAAGAGCGCGCGACCAGCGCGCACGACGACGACGGCGACGACAACTCAGCCGACTTCAACAACGCAGCCACAGCCGGTTGCAGCAGGTGCGCCGCAGGCGGCGGGCAAAGTCAGCCGCGAAGAGGTTGCGGCCATCGTGGATCGTTTCCTGTCGAACAGAAACGCAAGCCAGCCCACGCCGACCTACCACGCGCCGATGCGCCCGACCGATTCGCCCGCGCCCGTGCAACCCATGAACGAGATCGATCCGAACTGGGTGCAATCCAAGAGCGCGGCCGCCCCGCACGCCGAAGCCGCGCCGACCGCGCAAGCAAGCGGCGGTAATGGCGGAAGCGGCAACGTTGAACGTAGTGGCGGCGGCAGCAGCAGCAGCGGTGCGAACGCGCAGGCGACGCCTGCGCCGAAGCCTGCCGCTCCCGTGCCGGGCGGCAACGCACAGGCACAGCCGGCATCGGCGCAGATGAACGGGCACAAGGCCGTCGATTTCGTCTCTGAAGACGACGTGCGCCGCGCCATCCAGAAGGGCGAAAAGATTTACGTCAACGCCAAAACGATCATCACCCCTTCCGCACGCGACATCGGCGATCCGGCGGAAGTCTTCGCAAAGGTCTAAAACTGTCCGTTGTCAGTTGTCCGTTGCATGTGACTGACGAGCGAGTGCTAAAGATGCGGATTGAACAACTGACAACGGACTACTGACAACGGACGTTTTTTATGTTTCTAGGAAAAGTGGTCGGCACGGTCTGGTCAACGAAGAAGTCGCCTGATTTGGAGGGCGTGAAGTTTTTGATCGTGCACCCGATTGAGTTGGACAAAGAGCCGACGCGGAGCATCGTGGTGGTGGCTGATCGACTGGGCGCGGGCGTGGGCGAGGTGGTGATGTGCGCTTACGGCAAGGCGGCGCGCTCGGCCATCGGCGATCAGGAGATGTCAATCGAGGCGGCGGTCGTCGGCATCGTGGATCGCGTGGACGTGCAGGGCTCGCCGTCCGATGAACTCAACGACACCGCGCGCGAATTGCGCAGCGGGGACAACGGGAGAAGATAAAGCTGTCCGTCGTCGGTCGTCGGTTGTCCGTTGCATGTGCCGGACTAACAAATGGCTGAAGTTTAAATTGAACGACTGACAACGGACGACTGACAACGGGCAAATGGCAAACGAGGAATTGATCTACCGGATCACGCGGGCGGTGTACGGGCGGCTGGGGGCGCAGGCCGACGAGCGCACGGTGGAGAATTTGGTGACTGATATTTACCGCGCGATTGAGCCGGTGGTGGAAGCCAACGGCGGCGACGGCGCGGGACGCCGGAGCGCGGGGCGCGGGGCGACGGGCGCGGCTGGCGGCGCGGCGGAAGGATCATCGAATCGCCTGGTCGTGTCGGTTTTCGGCGTGGATCATCCGGGCATCGTCGCGGCGGTAGCGCAGATTCTCGCCGAGTCGGGTTGCAGCATCGCAGACATCAACCAGACGGTCGTGCAGGGCAAGTTCGCGATGGTCATCATCGCCGACTCGACCAACTCGGACGCGCCCGTCTCCGTGCTCAAAGAACGCTTCCGCGCCGCCGGAGACAAACTCGGCGTCCGCGTCTACGCCCAGCGCGAAGACCTCTTCAACGCGATGCATAGAATTTAAGGAACGATGAAGGCGGCACGACGAACGATGAATTGAAGCAAGATTGCCTTTCGTTCATCGTTCATCGTTCCGCCTTCATCCTTTGACTTTATGTCTGAACCGGAAATCGCACGTCGGTGTTTGAGTTGCGGCGCATCGGTGCGCGGGCAGGCGAGTTTTTGCCCGCAGTGCGGGAATCCGATGGACAGGGCGGCGAAGAGTCAGGCCGCTGTCGAACAGCCGCCGCCACAGCAACAGGGAGCGGAGAATCAAAGGCGTGCGACGCCGCCGTCGCAGCAGCAGCAGGGCAACCTCGTCGCAGAGGCCGAGCGCGTGGCGGCCACGCTCAACGACAAACTGCCGACGCTCTCCGGCGAAGCGCAGGCTTCCGGCAATCATCACAACGCGGCGACTGAAGCGGCGCGCGAACCGCATGCGCACGACGAAGCAGAAGCGGCGCCGGGCAGCGCGCACGCATCACAGTCAATCCCGCAAGAAGAGACGGCGCAAGTGCAGGAAGAAACGGCGGCGCAGGCGGCGACGGCGCAGGGAGACACGCGCGGGCGTGTGCGACAACGCGCGGCGGCGGTCGGCGCGAGCGTCGGGGAAAATTTGCGACCGCGCGTGGAGAAGTTGCGCGAGGCTTCGACGGT
>DASQDV010000314.1:0-8554 GCA_035633995.1 Pyrinomonadaceae bacterium
AGTTCCCTGCCCTCCGCCTGCGCCTGCCGCTTATCCATCTTCCAGAGCCTGCGCCGCAGGTGCTCGGCCAGAAACGCCGGAACGCTTGAGATGGTTGGGCGCCCGGCGGCGATACGTAACTCGGCGGCCAGCACCTCGGCGAGTTCTCTCCATTTTTCGGCTTCGGCTGCTGTTGGCGATTTGCCCGTCAGCGCAAGGGTCGTCTGCCGGAAAGTTGCGACCAATTCGGCGAAAGCCTCATCATCAGTATTTTGATCTTTAATACTTGTATTTAATTGTCCGGTAATTTTTGACCCCAGTACTGCGGTATTTTCTACCGGAGTACTCCGGTACTCCGGTACCGGAGTACCGGAGTAAGAGAGAATCTTGTATTCGTCGCCGAGCGGGCTGTTGCGCGTGGACAACCGCCCGATTCTTCCTTTCAACTCCAGGCCACGAAGCGCTGCGCGTACGGTCTTGTCCGAGGTATAACCGGTGCGCTCCATCAAAACGGAGACGCGCACACGGCACACCTCTTTATTGAAGCCGACCGACAATCTGATGAGTTGCTCGAACACTTTGCTCTCGGAAGGCGTCAAAGTCCGGTCTATCTGATCCGCTACCGGATTTGCCTTCCTGTAGAATCTCTCCTGAGGTATTACCGGAGTACCGGAGTACTCCGGTACTCCGGTAATAACGGCAGGTTGTTTCTCCGTAACTGGCTGTAATTCTTTAGCCTCTGCTTGAGTTACTCCGGTACTCCGGTACTCCGGTACTCCGGTAGTTTGAGCCGTTTCGCGCTCGGCCTTTTCTCTGGCCTCTTTCTCTTTCGCGAGCCGCAGAAGCTGAGCCATCGGCAGGACTTTTACGGGTTCACTCATACGGCGACTTCCTCCGCAATTTCTTGGGCGTCTTTCAGTTGTAATTCTTGAAATGCCTGATCGATAACCTCGGGCGGGGATTCTTTAATGCCCATGAGTTGTAACATCTGGTGCGCCGTGCCGCAGATGCGCAACACGTCGCGGGGGATGCCGCCGGACAGCAGGTAGATTCGTTGCATCGCACTGGCAGGAAACGGGTTAGGCACTTTCCAGTAGTCGCAGCGATGCTGAATCATTTTGTCGACTTCCGCAGGTGACATCGGGCTGAGCACCGTCGGCGCGATTAATCGGGAGAAGAGGGCGCGCATTTTCTTCGTTTGCAACCGGTCTCTGAGTTCCAATTGGCCGGCAAGGATGATCTGAATCAGCTTGGTCTCGTCGGTCTCGAAGTTGAGAAATGACCTGACGAGTTCGAGCATTTTCGTGCTCAACTTTTGCGCCTCGTCCACGAACAAGACGACCGCGCGATCTGCCAGAAACTGCTCGCCCAGCCACGCCTCCAGTTCGCGCTCGTGCTGTTGCACGCTACGCCGGGAGGGAAGTCCCACCGCCTGAGAAATGGCCTGAATAAAGGCATAGTCGGTCTTAAAATTAGGGGTTGGGATGAGGATGGAAGTCACATCATCCCGCGCGTCCAGTTCCGCGTGCGCATACCTGACGAGCGACGATTTACCGACTCCCACATCGCCGAGAATGGCAGTCAACCCTTGCCTGTAATCAACGCAGTAGCGGATTTTGAAGAGTGCTGCCTCAAGCGCGTCCGTCAAATAGAGTGAGACCGGATTCGGTGAAATTGAGAATGGGGTGACTTTTCTCGGCATGATATGACGGCTTATACCACAATCAAAACCCGGAATAAAGGTTTATTTTCACTTATCAATGTGATATTCGAGCTAAAAGCTGAACAAGTGGAAAGCACAATTGTCCATTTAAGGATAAGTCGTGAATGTAAAAAAATACTCCCAAATAAAGCCTCAGCTTGATTGCCTTAATTCAGCCCGAACCGGGTGTAGCAAAGTAATTGCTTTCCGAACAATTAGTTTCTCCTGAACTAATGTCCCCCTGACCTCTTAGAAATGAACCTTCAAAAGTCGTTTCATAAACGGTTTCACACCCACTAACTCACCTGTTGCAGTAATTAAAAAACATCGTTTATATCTGCGCAGGCTAATTCTGATAATGCAGCTTTTACGAAGATTATGATTGACTGTGTCTAGTCGGCAGGGCAGTTAAAGTCAGGAAAAAAGCGACTTGTGCAACACCGGCAAGCCATTCCTGTCGGCTATAAGCCGTCTCCTCTCGCAATGCCTGCTCTGGAAGGGCTGAGGTGTCAACCTCCTACGAGATTTACCAGACTTACCTGCTCGAAGAGGCAGCCGTCTTCGGCGTCTTCGAGCAGGCACTCGGCACTCAGGCCATCTACGGAGCGCCCGAACCGGACATGCAGCAGTGCACCATTGAGAGTCTGTCGGAGGAGAGTGAATGGCTCCAGAGTCAGAATCACTCGCCTTGAAGGAGGAGTTGCGCCGGACGGGTGGTGACAACCACCGGCTCCGGCGGCGCGACAGGGAACTCGAAGCATTCGTCACGAAGGACTCGCGCAACTCCAGTTGCCCGCCTCGTCCGACCCACCGTAGAGCAAGCGCACCAAGAGCCTTGCGCCGCCTTACGGGCAGACCGCCGCGTGGTAATCATGCTTGCGGCTGCGGGTGTTCAGGTGGGCGACGGCATCGCAAAAGTGATCAGCGGTTATAGAAGACATTTCGTGTTGACACCCCCCGGAGTCCGGTGTAACGTTGGCGCGTTCCGCACGCAGCATTTCAATCAGACGGTGAGTTCTCTTGCTAAGAGTCAGTCCCGTCCCTCGCTAAGCCCATGAACTCAGGGTTGGATTCATAGTTTCGGGTTGGTTTCTAGTTAAACCCGTCTTTGGATTTTCTCTACCGGCAATCAGTCGCTATACGAATGAAGCGTGAAAAGCTTTGATCGTGTTGGCGTGTCATCACCTCAGCACGGCAGTTTGCCCGTCACGTCCGAGGGTTCGCAGTACCTCTCGTATCGTTAACTTAAATGGCGATTGCGGATGCGTCCCTCAAACGCCCTTATATCCACTGTCAGATTGCATACATGCTCTGGCTCGCGTGCACGGCGCGTGAGAGAGCGACAGAACAAAGGATGGCGGCGTGACGCACGCGTTGTCTCACACCTCTTCACACAGCTACGGAAGGAGAACTTCTTATGTCGGCCAGAATCCCACACTCGTCTTCGTCTCGTACCAGGTTAAATCCGAACTCGACGGGTAAGACGTCATCGCTCGTCGCCCGCATCAAGGCCAGACAAGAGCAGCGCAAAGCCGTGCGCGCCCGGCGCAACAGTCAGGTGATGGCGCTCTACCCGCACGCGCGCACCTTTGAACTGAAGAGCGCCGACCCGATAGGCGTCGAAAGCGACGCCCAGGACGCGCTGGCGCGCATGCCCCGGACGATTACTCTCGTGACGCCTGACCATGACGACCACACAAAAGATCATCTCTATTTCGGGCCTCATCCCGTCTTGAGCGAGAATTTCAAGTATGACCACACATTTGAAGAGTTGAGTTTCATCACGTCCGCCGGCACGTCGTCCGTCCACGCCCATCTGCGTGTGATGCGGTCGCGCACTCGTGCATACGGGGTTGTTGAGTACGCCGGACATTCTTTCGCCGTCGAGTACGAGGTCAAGCCGCAGCACTACAGAGCGAAGGTCGGCAAGGGGGCTGCTTATCTGGCCGGAACCTCGCAAGCACCCTCGATCATGTGGGACGTGAATTCCAGCCGTTGGAAAGACGCCGCGTGGACCGAAGACTACGAACTCGGTTTCACCTACGGCGTCGTCGGCGAAGAGATCATCGGCGACGAGAAGGTCTACGATTTTTGCGCCGCCTTTGATGACATCACGACGAGCCAAAAATGGGCGCCGGTACAGGGTTACTACGTGGGCTATCTTGATCGGAAGGGGATGCTCAAGTTCGCCCTCCAGAGCGGCGCGAACCCTCCACAGTCGGGGCACGCGGGCGGCAATCTATTTCCTTACATGCTGCGGGCGCAGTTATCCGAGTTCGCCTTCGATTTCGTCGGGGGGATGCTGGCCGACCAGCCTGACCTCAAGGGCACCGCCTACGGCCTGCAAGGCGAGTGGGACGGCGGAAACGTCGCCGGCCTCTATTTTCTTGAGACCACAGAGACGGACAAGCACCTGCTGTTGTCCATCCACAACCACAAGCTGCACCTGGATCAGGCACCGGTCGAAACCTCCGAGTTTCATGGCAACGAGTTGCGTTGGCACGGTCTGCCGCAGGACGTGGCGCAGAGCACCGGGCTGCCCGAGAGCGGTCATCTCAAGTTCTCGTCCGATGGTGATCGCATCATCGAGTCGTCGATGAATTTGTCGGGGCACCGCATTCACCCGGATCAAGCGGCGGCGGTGGCCTCTGCCCTCAAGGGGTCGCCGGGGTTGTCGGCGGGGCTGCAACACTCGCGCACGCTGAGAATGGGAACCGTGCACAATCTGACGGAGTTGCTCAAGATGAGCCAGTTCGTGCAGGGGAAGGACGGCAACTTCTACGACCTGTTTCAGGAACAGTCAATGCAGGATTTCTATGCCATCTTGCAGAACTACATGAATTCTGACCTCAGAAAGCAGTTCTTCAGCACCAACCCGCCGCCGCTCGACCCCGGCCTCTTCGGCATCGCCCACACGCCGGGCAAGAAAAACACAGACCCGCTCAAGTGGTACGAAGAGCTGAGCGTCGCCTACACCTGTTCGGCGCTGGGCAAGTGGAGCACGGACCCGGGCGCTGTGCTCCTGAACGCGCGGCGGGCTGACGCCTGGCTCGCAAACGAGACTTCGATCAGCGACGTGATGCAGGAACAGGCGCCGCTGCTCTACGCCCGCCGCTACAGGGCGAAGTACGACATCGAGTGGTACGTGAAAGACCAGCAGCACAACGCACAGACGTACGAGCCGGTCATCGACGCGAAGGTCGTCGAATGGGTCGCTGAGATAAAGCGGAACATAACGGGCAGCGAGGCCGACATCCAGAAGGTAACCGACCAGATTAAAGAGCTTGGCAAGGTCGCCAAAGAGAAGAAACTCTACTGGGCTTTCGCGGTCTACTCCAACACGGTGCGCCCGGCCTATCTGAACATGCTACAGGCCATCATGGTGAGCGGCGACGAGATCGACGGCTCGGAGTTGACGCAGAGGGTGCAGAGGACGGTCGCGCTGCTCAACGTGCTGGACACTTCGAGTTACTTCTCCGGCCAGTACGCCTACACGCTCCAGCTATTTCAGGTCGCCAACGTGCTCCCGCAGTTGATGGACTACACGGGCGACTTCGAGGATTTCAGCTTCGCCGTCAAGCAGATCGTCGATAAGTTCATCGCAGAGTACATCAACTCGGCAGACCCCGAGATGCAGAGGGTGGCCGCAGAGTTAAAGTCCCAGGCCTCGGGCGAGATCGTGAGTAAAGTGCTGAGCGTGATGCGGACGGCGAGCGCCGTGCGCGGCGGGCTATACAGCTGGACGGGCTTCGCCGCCGAGTTTGAATTAACCATCGCCAGAGTTCTGGGGGGCATCCCTGCGCTGGTGACAAATCTCATTCTGGTGAGCGCCGTCGGGCTGATGATCACCTTCTTCATCACGGGGGAGCTCGTGTGGTCTGAGATACCCCCTGTTAACCAGGCTTTCATCATCATCAGCGGGTCGGGCATCCTGGCGCAGATCGGGCTGATGCTGGTCAAGCGGAGCATTGCCTTCGGCGAAGTCTTCGCCACCACCAACGGCCTGTGGAAAAACTTCAAGTTGTTCTTCTCGCCCAGTTTGATCGAGAAAGCGCAGCGTAGCGTGTCTCTGGGCTTCAAAGCCTGGTTGCTCGAAGCCGGTTCCATGCAGGCCGAGTTGGAAGGGCTGTCGATGCGCGCGCTGTTCGCCGATACGGCGGAGGAGGCCGCCGAGATGTATGCGCGCTCCAACCGCATCAACACGCTGCAAAAAATCTTCGGGCGCAACGTGGGCGAGTTCCTCGCCACGCGCATCGGCGCGTTTCTGGCAACCGCCGGGATCGTGATGTCGGTCATCATGCTGGTTCATGGCGGAGAGCCGTTGGAGATCGCGGCCAACTCGCTGTTCCTCGTCGCTTCGGTGCTTGAGCTAATAGCCACGGCCGGCCTGTGGGCAGCGCAGGCCTTCGCGATAGAAACGATCGGGGGCATTGCCGTCGGCACCCTCTTCCCGGTCGTCGGCGTGCTCGGGATGATCGCGATGGTCGCCGGGGTGGTGCTGATCGCGATTCTGCTCTTCAAGCCGCAGGACTCGCCCGTCACGAAATTCGCCAAGGAGCGCGCGGGCACCTACTACATGCCTTTCAAGACCGACATCGATTACTTCGAGACCTACCAGGAGGGGAACGAGCCGCAACGCTCCGGCGTGTCGTTCACGCCGAATGGCGACGTGACGCATGCCCTCTACATCGGCTCGGATGGGTCGCTGCAACAGAAGCAGTTCGACGCCACCGGGCACACGGCCTTCTATCTGCGCGTTGACGCCTTCGGGCGCGCTCAACTCGGCGCGCCGATCCTGAACGACCAAAAGCAGCGGACGCTGATGGTTCTGGCGCTCGACGACACCGGCAAACTCATCGCGACCAACGCGACGCCTGATACGGTGACGAACGAGAAGATGCTCTGGCGGGCTGAGATTCTCGGCGAGGGGCAGAAGGACGGGGATTTTCTCCAGGCGGCAAACTTCAAACTCTATAACGAGGACTGGAACAAGAAAAAGGGTGTGAAGCGCTACATCTCACTGGACGGGTTGACCGGGTGGAAGGCCACGGACGGAGTCGGGCAGTCCATTCAAATCAGGATGGAGACGACCCTCCCGGCAGAGTTACGGATGATGGACATCCTCTGGTACACCTACATGCACGACCAGAAACAGAGTCCCGGGTTGTCTGTGCCGGGCAGCGCGCCGCGCGTATGGTCAATCTCGCCGGACCTGCCGCCGGGACTTATCTTCTCCTCCGATACCGGCCTCGTGGCGATGAAGATCGGCGAGGACGTGCCGCCCGCCGAAAAGAAGACCTATAAGTTGAGCGTGAAGAACGCCGCCGGAATCAGCGTCAGCACAGACTTCACCATCGCCATCGTGTCGGGATGAGCCTGTCGTGAACGAAGAACCACAGGACGGAAGGAGGACTCACTTCTTCCGTCCTCTTGAGCCTTGAGGAAGACAGGAGGACACGGTGTCAGACCCATTCCAACCCACACAGGTCGGGACGCTCGCCGCCGCGCTGCCGCCGGACGGCGCGAATCCTTTGGGGCACGGCGCACGCGCCGTGCTCGTCAACAAGATGAAGGGAGCCACCCCCGGCCATGACTTGGGAGTGTTCGGACAAAGGGTAAAGGCTTTCAAAGACATCTTCTTTGCCAACTACGCTTACAATCCCGAAGAGGCGCAGGTCAACGCTTACACGGGTCTCACGGATGCCTTCTGGAGCGACATGGCGGCCGCCGCGTTGTGCCAGCAGATGTACCACGTGACGAGCAAAATACGCCCGAAGATTCTGATTGACAAAATCAACGGCAACCTCGGAGCGTGGAACGCAAACCTGCGCGGTCGCGTCGCACGCTTTTACGCGCACATGGCGCGGGTCGTTGACGGCAACATCAAAACGGCACTCGCCGCCTTCCCCGACGAGCCATCGCGCAAGCAGGCCAGAGAGTATTACATGCTCGGCCTCACTTCCGACTCGTGGATCAACGCCAAGGTCACGCAGCAGGCCAGCGGCAATTGGACTAACCAGGACTGGGAGTTGTTTCATCACTGGATCAAGCTGGCCGCCCTCGGCGCGAGCGATCAGGAGATAGATGATGTGATCACCCGCGCCAGCGCCAAAGGCTTGCCCGTGCCTTCGTCGCTGGCCGCCGGGGCGTGGCGCTCCTGGTCGGTCTGGTTCGGCAATAACATCGGGTACGGCGATGTCGGCGAAGCCACCGAGCCTATCTTGAGGACCACATCCGCGCCGGTCAAGAAGTACGCTACGCGCATGGCCGAGGGCTACAGCTACGCGTTCACGGCCAACGGCCAGCCGGGCACCGCCTATCGAGAGACTCCGAGCGGCGGAAGCTGTTTCGCTCCGGGCGCGAAGGTCTTGATGGCCGACGGCACGCTGAAGAACATCGAGACGGTCGCCCCCGGCGAGCAGGTCAGGACTCCTGACGGCACTCGTGAGGTGCTGCTGCGCGCCGCGCCCTTACGAGGCGCGCGCTCTCTCTACCGCATCGGCGAAGCCGCCTTCGCCTTCACGGCGACACACCCCTTCATCATCTATGACGGCAGGCCGGAAACCGTCGGCGTCTATACGGCCGTCAATCCCGAAGCTCTGGCGCGCGCCCTGCCCATGCTCGCTCAACTCGGCATCCGCCCCATGTCCGCCGACCCGCCGCCGCCTCTCGTGGCCTACGCGGCGGGGACGGTCGAGCCATACCGGCCTGAGAACATACGCCTTGATCCGAATTTGAAACCGGACTCCCTGTTCGACCTCGTTCTGGATGTCGATCTCGACGGACGCTCGGAGTATTTCGTCGGAGACGAAACGATCCAACTGCTCGTCAGTTCCGAGGTTCCGAGATACCTCGACGTGCCCGCCACAACGG
>DASQDV010000315.1:0-8655 GCA_035633995.1 Pyrinomonadaceae bacterium
ATTGATAGAACTTGTGCGCGTCAATCTGCGCGCGCAGAGCCTCGCGCGCCGCCGAGAGCGCGGCGGGTTCGCGCTTCAGCATCGGCGGCTCCCACCGGTTCCAGGCCACACCATTGCGCGCGTCTTTCATCGCGCGATAAAGCGCGTAGTCGTCGAGCCACGCGGCTTCTTTCTGGCAGAACGTCTCGAAACTGCCGCGCAAGCCCGTGTCGGTCGTGTGGTGAAAATTCTCGAACGCGCGGCGGAGCAGTTTGTTCTTGAATTCGATGGCCGCGCCGAACTCGACGCGCTCGTTTGAAAACTCCGGCGCGCCCGCGAGGTCGCGCTTGTCCAATAAGTTTTCGGCAACGAGGCGTTCGGGGCTGACGAGCAGCGTGTTCCCGGCGAAGGCCGAGAAGGATTGGTAGGGCGAATCGCCGTAGCCGGTGGGGCCGAGCGGGAGCACTTGCCAGAGCGTCTGCCCGCTCGCGGCGAGAAAGTCTACGAAGGCGTAAGCCTCTGCGCCGAGATCGCCGACGCCGTATTTGCCGGGCAGGCTCGTCGGGTGCAGCAAGACGCCGCTCGAACGTGAAAAATTCACAATCGAACCCCTTAGTTGTTGAAATGGACAAAGCTAATTGCGCGAATCCGCTTGTCACTACTTTTACAACAGAGGCCGCGTATCTTCAAGCCTCTCGCCGCGCCGTGCGGGAACACGCAACGACTGTCGAATTAAGCTCTCAGGCGAGAAAGAGGATGGGACAGCCGCGCGTCGCGTCTCCTGTGCATCTTCGTCTCCCGGCGGTTGATGCCCTGACGAGACTACCTTGTGACTCGGAATGCGACCGCCGTGCGCGCCGGGACAGTAAAACTTATCTCGCCGGATGCGACGCGCCCGCCCTCTTTCGCCGCGAGCAGAGGTTCCAGCTTTGCGCGGTCGGCGATGCCTGCGAGCGCGGCAGGCGCGTTGATCTGCTTCGGCGCGGCGGCGCGGTTGAAGGCGAGGATGAGAGTTTCGTCCGCCGTCTGGCGCGCGAAGGCGTAAGCGTCTTCGTCAAAGAAAAGATCGATCATGCGACCGTGCCGGAGCGAAGCGTGTTCGCGCCGGAGACGGAGCCAGTCGCGCGTCCACTCGTACATGCGCTGCTCGCGCGGCGTGCGCCCGCTCTGAATAAAAGCGTTGCGCGCATCTCCCGCCCAGCCGCCGGGAAAGTCGCGGCGGTTGTCGGGGTCTTCGCCGCCTTCGAAGGCGAGTTCTTCGCCGTAGTAGAGTTGCGGCGTGCCGCGTATGGAGAGGGTGAAGGCCATGTGCAGCATCGCGCCTTCGAGCGTCGCGCCTTCGAGCGACATGAAACGCTTCGTGTCGTGGTTGTTCACGAGCGTGACGAGGCGCGCGGCGTCCGTGTAGAGCGCGTCATACTTGAGCGTGTCGCGCAGGTGGCGCAGAGGCTTCTTGCCGGTGAAGGCGTCGAGCGACGCCTGCCAGACGGGGAAATCGAAGACCGCGTCGAGTTCCGTGTCTATGCCGTCCCAGCCCGTGCGCCCGCCGAGGAAGAAACTCGTGTGCGCGGGGTCGCGGTCGAAGACTTCGCCGACCATCCAGAACTTCGGGTACTGGCGTCGGAGCGCGCGGCTCAGTTCGCGTATGAAGGAGCGCGGCATGTACTGGATCGTGTCCTGTCGAATGCCGTCAATCCCCGTCGTCTCAATCCACCAGAGGGCGTTCTGAATTTGATAACGGACGACCTCCGGCTCGTCCTGATTCATGTCGGGCAGATCGTCGGAGAACCAGCCGTCGAGCGTGGGGCGCCGCGCTTCCGCGCCCGCGTGCGGCGAGAGCAGGAGGTCTGCGCGAAAAGGGTTCTGCACATGTCGCGCGAGCGTGCCGTGAAACCAGTTGTCGAGCGGCGGGTCTGCAACCCACGCGTGCTGCGAGCCGACGTGGTTGGCGACCTGATCCTGTATGACCTTGATGCCGCGCGCGTGCGCGCGCGCGACGAATTCCGCCACCCGCCCGACGCTATCCGCGAAGCGATTTTCGACGGCGTAATAATCAACGGCGTGATAGCCGTGATAATAGGTGTACGGGCACCAGGGCTTGTCGCACGACTTGACGCCGTCGTAGTTGTCGTACCAGGGGGTGAGCCAGATGGCGGTCACGCCGAGTTCTTTGAGGTAGTCGAGATTTCTAATTAGCCCCTGCGCGTCGCCGCCGTGCCACGCGCGCGGGTTGCGCCGGTCGCTCGCCTCGCGCGGCGAACCTGCGGGAGCGTTGTTTGCAGCGTCGCCGTCTGCGAAACGGTCGGGCATGATGAGGTAGATCACGTCGTCCGTCGTGATGCCCTGAAAGCCGGCCTGCGGTTTGTAGGGTTCTGCGATGCGAAAAGGGATGCTTGTCTTGCCCGCGCGCGTCTCAATCGTCAAAGGGTAGTCGCCCGGCGGCGCGGCGCGGCTGACAGTAACGCTGACGAAGAGATACGTGCCGGCCGGATTGACGACGACGGCGCTCGTCTCCGTGCCCGCGCGTGTAGGCGTGACGCGCGCGCCGCCGAGGTTCACGCCGCGCACGAGCAGGCGCACGGGATTGATCGTGTGCGCTGCCCACCATGAAGGCGGCTCGACTTTTGTGACGACGGGAGACGGAGAGTTTTGCGCGTCGGCGCTCGCGGCGAGACACAGGAGCGCAAGCGCGGCGAGAGCGATGCGGCGACGCATGCGGAGCTTTGCGAACTTTGGAAGTGGCATTCTCTGAAGCGTCGCTCGCGCCGGAACTTCAACGCCCGCACATACGCGTTGTTCGTTGTAGGTTTTACTTGCCTTTGAACGTCTTGACTAAGGCGACGAGCGCGCTGATCTCTTCGTTTGAGAGTTTTTTGCCGAAAGCGGGCATCCCGCCGCGCCCGTCGCGGATGGAGGCGTGCAGGCGTTTGTCGCCCGCGCGCTCCTTCTTCCACCACGCGGCGTCGGCCAGGTTCGGCGCATTGTAAACCGTGCCCATTGGCGTCTGGCTGCGCCCGTCCGCGCCGTGACAGCGCGCGCAATTCGCCACGTACAAAACTTTCGCGGCGGCGAGTTGTTGCGCCTTGCGCGACAACTTCTTCTGCGTGGCCGCAGAAGACCCCGCTGCCCGTGCGGCGCTCGCTTCAGCGCTTCCCTGACGACCGAGATACGTGCCGCTTGCACAGATGCCGGAGACGAGCAGCACTGCGACGGCTGCCAACTTCCCTCTTCTTCCCATGATCACTCTTCGGGCGTTTTATTCCACGCCCGCGCCGGACGACGAGTGGCTCGCCGCCGACGATGTTCCCTTCCATTCGCTCAAATTATGCACGTGCCAGGGCACGCTCTCGTTGCTCATCTCTGGCCGCTTGCGCAAAAACTCGTTGGCGAGCGAGAGAGCCGCCGGATCGTCCTTTTGATCGGCAAAAATTTTGGCCGCGCGTTTGGCCTCTTCCGTCATGCCGAGTTTGCGATAGACGAGCATGAGGTTGTAGTGCGCGCCCGTGTCTTCGGGGTCAATCGAGAGCACGGTCTCGTAGCAATGGCGCGCGCCTTTGAAGTCGCGCTTGATCTTGCAGAGTTCGCCGAGTTGCTGCCACGATTGGCGGTCGCGCGGATAATCCTTGAGGATGCGGCGCAGATTCGCTTCGGCCACCTCCAACTCGCCGCGCCTCATGTTGATGCGCGTGCGCTGGAAGAGCGCGCGCAGGTTGTTCGGGTTGGCGGCTAGCACTTCGTCGAGCAGGCGCGCCGCCGCGTCGAACTGTTCGAGTTCGAAGAGCGCGAGCGCGCGGTTGACTTTAGCCATCGGGCGGTAGGCTGCGTCGAGTTCGGCGGCGCGCGCGAAGGCTTCCGCCGAGAGCGCGTACTGCCTGTGATCGAGCAGCGCGATGCCGTAGTTGTTCCAGCGCCGCCAATCGGCCATGACGCCTTTGGCATTCGGCACGACCGGCTGCGCCGCGTTTTCGCCGACGCTGAGCGCGTACTCGGACGTCGCCATCGTCACGATTGGATAATCGACGGACTTGCCGAGCGCGTAGTCCTGAAAGACGCGCGTGAAGCGACGGTAGCGCACGCGCGCCGTCAAGGTCAGCTTGCCTTGCAGGTCGGCGGGCACGCTGAATTGATAACGCGCGAGGTCGCTTCGGCCTGATTGTATCTGGTTGTTCTGCGCGGTGACTTTCGTGCGCCAGATGTGATGCCGGTCGTTGAACGCGCCGTCGGCTTTGACGAGATAGGTTTTGTAGTTGTGCGCCGAATCGTCTAGATGCCCGTTCGGCTTGATGAAGCCCGAATTGTAGAGCACCTTGCCCGCGTCGTTTTTGACGGTGAACTCGACGTAGGCTTCGTAGAAGTCGCGCAGTTCGGGCGGAAACGAATGGCCGATGTTCTTGTTGGTGATCACCACGTCGGCGGTCAACTGGTCGCCCGCGTCGAGTTGAAAGCGGCTGCGGTTGACGGGCGCGATGAACTCTGTCGCGCCGCTCTTCGCGCTGCGACGTGTGACGGCGAAGATGTCTATGCCGACGGCATCGGCTTCTAAGAATTTGCGTACGGCGTCGAGTTGCTCAGGCCAATTGTAGAAGAAAGGGATGGCGGTGTTGGCCGCAGGCCAGCGGTGCGAACTGAGTTTGCCTTCCTTCGCCGACACGTCAAAGAGCGGCGCGTCCTCTTTCTTCATGTGGCACGAATTGCAGGATTCTTTGTCGCGCGTGTAGAACGGGTGCGGCGACTCTTTCGAGAAAGAAGACTGCTGAAACTCGTCGCCGACGGAGAAGGCGCGCAAAAACTTGTAGTCGTTCAACTGGTGCGGCACTTGCGACTTGTGGCACGAGGCGCAAAACTCCGTCGTCTTCAAAGCCGGGCGCATCATCGCGCGGCGGTGCGAAGGCACGTCGTCGAGGATTTCCTGATCGGCGACGTTCAAGAGGCGCGTGCCGTCTTCGCGCACGAGCAGGGCGGGTTCGGCCATGACGTAGCCGCCGACGCCGCGCCCCGTGCCCGCCTGAATCGAGTGGCAGGCGATGCAGGAGACGCCGTCTTCGTCGAAGGGGCGTTTGATCTTCGCGTTCTTGGTGAGCGCGCCGGAGAAGAGTGCGGCGGGGTTGTGGCACGCCTCGCAGTGGCGCGTGAACTCGATGCCGCGCTGCGAGATCAAGTCGTTGACGTTCTTCTGGTAGAAGGGTTCGCGGAAGGCGTTGCGGTGCGCGGATTGAAGCCACTGCGCGTGCGAATCCGTGTGGCACGTGGCGCAACGGTCGGCGGAGATAAACATCTCGGCGGGGATGAATTTGCCCGTCTCCGTCGTCGCGTTCGACGGCAGGAAGGGGTTCGCGCCGAACTTGAAGTCGTAGTTCTTCGCGATCTTTTCGTGGTAGGCGTTCACGGCGTCGGCGTTATTGAGTCCGGCGTTCGCGCCGCGCACGAGGAAGAAGACGGCGGCAAACGCGAGGAAGAAGACGGCGACGCAAGCGACGCGGCGACGATCCTGCGCGGTCAGGTAGTTTGACTTCCGGGGACTCGAATGCTGGCTCATGCCCTGCTCCGTAAAATAACTATGGATGAAATGGATTAAATGACCGGGACTGTGGGAAGCCCTGCGAGACGCGCCCGCACGGCTGTGGCTCGTAAAACTTTTCAGACGAACTTATTCTAACCTCAAACGCCCGACCGTCAAAATGCGCGCGTCTCTAAAAGAAACTTTTCGCGCGCCATTCACTCGCTATTCACTCGCCCTCACTCGCCATTCATTCATCGGTGCGGTGGCTTGACGCCCTCGCCCGCAACCGATGCGGGAAGCGGCGCGGGCGCGGCACGGTCGCTCGCGTCCGCGCCTGCCGCCGCGTTGTCGCCGCCGAGCGGCGTCGGTTCGTGTTTGCGCGCCTCCTCGAAGCGTTTGAAGATGGCGAGTTCGCGGTCGGCGTCCGCTTTGCGCTTGAGCCGCGAGTAGGCGGTGAAGAGTTGGTAATGGATGCCGGGGTCGTTGGCGTTGAGTTCGACGCCGCGTTCGAGGAGCGGCAGAGCCTCCGCGTACCTTTTGAGTTTGACGAGCAGGCGACCGAGATCGTGATGCGCGGCGAAATTTTTCGGGTCGAGCGCAATGGCGCGTCGGAGCAGGCGCTCGGACTCTTCCGTCTGCCCGCGCTGGTTGGCGATGTAGCCGAGGTTCGTCAAAACGTCGGGGTTGTCGGGTTGCAGGGCGAGCGAGCGGTTGAAGGCCGCGAGCGCATCGTCGTACTGGCCTTCGGCGCGCGCCGCGTAGCCGATCAAGTAGTAGAGGTTCGCGTTGTCGGGGAAACGCTTGAGCGCCGTCTCGAAGACCTCGCGGGCGCGCGGGTAGTGACGGCTGCGAAAGTTAGCCACGCCGAGACGGACGTGGTAGATGAACTTCGACGCATCCAGTTCGAGCGCGCGCTGGTAAAACGGGATCGCCTCGTCGGTCGCGCGCCGCTTGAGCAACTCTTCGCCGATCATGAAATTCGCTTCGGCGAACGCGGGGCGCAACGTCAGCGCTTTGCCCCACAGGTCAACGGCGGCCTGCCCCTGTCCTCGCGCGGAGGCGATGAGGCCGAGACGGTAATAAGTGTCGGCGGCAGCGGGCGAGAGACGTGCGGCGGCTTCGAGCGCGCGCGCGGCTTCGTCGAGACGGTCGAGATTGTAGAGCGCGACGCCGAGATTGTAGAGCACCTCGAAGGTCTGCGGGCGCAGGGCGTTGGTGCGTTCAAAGAGCGGCACGGCGCGCGCGTATTCGTGCGCTTCGGCGAGGCTGAGCGCGAGCGTGAAGAGGACGCGCGCGTCGTCGCCCGCCATCTTTTCTATGCGCTCGGCCAGCTTCGCCGCATCGTCGCCGCGCCCGTCGTGCGCGTAGGCGTTGGCGAGCGTGAGCAGGAGCGCGAGGTCGGGTGATGTTGTGACGGCTGCCGCTGCCGACGACGTGCGCGCGGGGTTGATTCCGGCGGCGCGTTCAAGGAGGGGGATGGCGCGCTTGTAGTCGCCGCGCGCACTGTAGAGCGCGCCGAGGTTGAAGACGGCGAAAGCGTTTTGGGGCGCGACGCGCAGCGCGGCCTCGAAACTCTCGATGGCCTGTTCGACGCGATTCGTGCGTGAAAGCAGCACGCCGAGATTGGCGAGCGTCGGCGCGTGCTGCGGCGCATGTGCGAGCGCCTCGCGGTATTCGCGCTCGGCCTCCGCCGCGCGCCCCGTCTGATCGAGTATGACGCCGAGCAGCGAGCGCGCATCCGCATCACGCGGCGCAGCGGCGACGGCCTTGCGTGCAGACGCTTCGGCCTCCGCGAGTTTGCCCGATTGCAACAGCGCGGCGGCTTCGCGCAACAGCGCGGCTTGCGCTTCGCGCGTTTGCGCTGTGGCGGATGATTGCTTGACGGTGGCGGGCGGCGCGGCGGCGCGGCGGCGCGGCTGCTGCTGCGCGGAAGCGTGAGTGACGAGGAATCCGGCAAGCGTCAGCAACAGGCCGGCAGAGAGGCTTGCCGGTTGAAAGAAGCGCGCGGAAAAACTGCTGTTGGTGGTGCGCCTGTAAAGCATTAAATCGAAAAATAGAGATTTCATGCGGTCTATAAAGTAATCGAGTGGCGAACGGTAGTGCTTGCTCGCCACTCGATTGTAACGCGTCCGTCGTGCCGCCCGTTAGAAGAGCAGCTTGATGGCAAACTCCATCTGGCGGCGGCGCTGCTCGCTGATGTCCCTGCCGAAGTCGCCCGCGTTGTTGATGTCGCCGTTCGGGAACGAACGGTTGACGCGGTTCAGCACGTTGTAGGCCGAGAAGCGGAACTGCACGTTGAAGTCTTCGCTGATCCACTGGACGGGGAAGTTCTTGAACAGCGAGGCGTCCCAGTAGAACTGCTTCTGGCCGCGAAACACGTTGCGACCGAGCGAGCCGAACTTCGGCCCCGCAGGATCGTTGGCGAAGACGGGCGTGACCGGCGCACGGAAGGCCGCGCGGTTCAACTGGCGGCCTGCGGCGCGGTCGGCTGCGGTCGGCGTCGGGTCGCCGATGATGTCAACGCGCGCGCCGTTGGCCGTGACGTTGTAGACGGGGCCGCTCTGGAGCGTGATGATGTTGTTGAGTTGGAATCCGCCGATGAAGAAATCGAGTGCGCGCGGCCAGTCCCCGCCGAAGGCGCGACCGCGCCCCCAGGGCAGATCGTAGACGTTGGCGAAGGTGAAGCGGTGGCGTATGTCCGTGTCGGAGTTGCCGCGTTCGAGTTCGGGGCGCAAGGGGTTGTCGGGGCCGCAATCGCGCGCGCTCGCGCCGTTCGAGCAGATGCCGCCGGGCGAATCGTCAATGGCGTGCGCCCAGGTGTAGGACGACAAGATCGAGAGGCCGCGATTGAAGCGTTTCTCCAACTTGGTTTGCAGCGCGTTGTAACTCGAACTGCCGTTGTACCGCGTGGCGACCACCTCGTTGATGCCCGTCACTTCGCGCGAGCCGGGGCCGCCCGGATCATTCGCCGTGCCGATGTTACTAAGCACGAGCAAGTTCCTGCCTGCCGAGCCGACGTAGCCGACTTCGGCCAGCCAATTCGGCGCGAACTCGTACTGCGCCGTCAGGTTGTACTGGTGGTACATCTCGTCCTTGCGATTCGGATCGATGAAGAGGAGGCGTCCGCCCGTCGGCGCGACGAAACTCGTGCCCGGCGCGGCGACCGTGCCGACCGA
>DASQDV010000316.1:0-1945 GCA_035633995.1 Pyrinomonadaceae bacterium
CGCACGAGCATGTTCATGTCGGTGGCGGCGCGTTCGAGTCCGGCCATGATCTTGTTGATGGTTTCGAGTTCGTCCGGGGGGCGGTCGGTCTTCTCCATGCGCTTGCGCAAAAACGTGGCATAGAGTTTGAGACCGTTTATCTGATTTTTTAGGTCGTGGACGATCTGCACGGAAGCACGCCCTAACTCCATGAGTGCATCCGTGTCGTGTGTGGTCGCTTTTATCGGCTTCATTTTGCTCACAATGCTCGCGTGTCGGGTGCTTCTGCCAGTATCGTAGAGGGCTTCAGGCAATGTCCTCTATGCGAATTGAACCCGAACGATGCGGCTTTTTGTGTTGCGTTTCGATGCGGCATCTTAGCAAAAAATCTGAGTGTTTGCTAGTGATACGTTCGGCGGCGGGTGGGTGGCGTTGAATTTTTTGCGTCCGGTTTGAGGAAGGTTGGGAATGGCAGAGCAGGAAAACTCGAAGATGACAGTCCTCGTGGTAGAAGATTTTGCCGATAACCGCTTTATGATGAGAAAGTTGCTGGAGATGAGCGGTTACGAAGTGGTGGAAGCCGTTGATGGCAAAGAGGCCGTCGAGATGGCCGAGAGCAGCCGTCCCGACCTGATCCTGATGGATTTGAGTTTGCCGCGCCTCGACGGCCTCGACGCCACGCGCCGCATACGCGAACTCGACGGCCTCGGGCGCGTGCCCATCGTCGCCGTCTCCGCCCACGACACCAACGATTTCCACGCCGACGCGCTCGCCGCAGGCTGCAACGAATACGTCACCAAGCCCATTGATTTTGACGAATTGGACGCGCTTGTGAAGAAACTGCTGGGGAAATGATGAAGTATGAACGCGGAACGCGGAACTAAAAGCCTTTGTCTTCAGTTCATCGTTTGCGCGTTCCTCCTTCATCGTTAAGTTTCCTATGCCCGAACGTTACGCCTCCCTGCTCAGACAGCATGAGCCTGCGCTCGTGCGCACCTTCGTCGATGTCGTCTACACAGACCGCCGCACAGACCTGCCCGCGCTGCTCTCTTACCACCAACTCGTAGACTACCTGCCCGACATTTTCGACCAACTGGCGCAGGTGTTGGATAGCGCTGCGCTCGACAGCGAAATCGCCGAAGCGGTGCGTCCCCTTCGCATGCACTCGCAGGCTCGTTTCCAGCAGGGCTGTCTGATTGACGAAGTGGCACGCGAGTTGATGATTTTACGCGACGTATTGCAGGATTTTTTGTGGCGCGAAGGAAGACGTGACGCCACCGCAGAGGGAGATTTTCGGGAACTGCGCGATGCTCTGAGGCGGACGCACCTGTTCGTTGACGAAATGATCGCGCAGGCGGTTCTGATCTACGCGACAAGTTTGCGCCCGCAGGTGCGGACGCGCACCTCCCACTGGCCGCCGCCGAGACGCCGCCGCACGGATTTCCCGGAACACTGAGAGTGCCGTGACGAAAGATGGCAAGAATTCTCGCAACCCGCTAGACGTGCGCACTAAGCTTTTAGTGATGCTCGTCGTGCTGTCTCTGCCTCTGCTCATCATCAGCCTCTTTCAACTCGACAGCTACCAGAAAAATTTAACCGAACAGGCCGCCACAATCGCGCGCATCAAGGCCGTCGCCGCCGAGGGCGCGCTCGACGCGTGGCTCGAAAATCGTCCCGCCGCCGTCTCGGAGGGTGCGTCGCTCGCGCCGCAGTCCGCCTCGGAACTCTACGCGCGCCTGCGCCAGCACGCCTCGCCCGCCGCCGACGCCGCCATCCTCGTCTTCGACGCGCGTGGCCGCATCGTGCCCGAACCTTCCACGCCCGCCATTTCGCACGCGCCTCCGGCTTCGGGCGCGGACGTGCATCAGGAGAAGTGGAGCGACGGCATCGAGCGCCTGACGAGCGAGCGCAAGAGCGCGCGCTACGGTTGGAGCGTGGCGGTCGGCGTGCCGCTCGCGCAGCACAC
>DASQDV010000317.1:0-1987 GCA_035633995.1 Pyrinomonadaceae bacterium
TCAGGTGCGTTTCGAGTTGACGTATTACGCGTTAGAGCCGGACATCAAGGTCGTCGCCCCCTGGCGCGAGTGGGAGTTTAAGGGGCGCAGCGACCTGATAGCTTACGCGGAGCAGCACGACATCCCCGTGACGGCGACGCATGCGAAGCCCTATTCGACCGACCGCAACCTGATGCATGTCTCCTACGAGGGCGGCATCCTCGAAGACCCCTGGGCTGAGCCTCCGGCAGACATTTTCCAGATGACGACGGCGCCGGAAGAGGCGCGCGCCGAAGCGCAGTACGTCGTCGTCGGCTTCGAGCGGGGCGTGCCCGTGAGCGTGGACGGCGAGCGGCGGGGCGCGGTCGCGCTGCTCGAAGAGTTGAACACGCTCGGCGGCGCGCACGGCATCGGGCGGGTTGATCTGGTCGAGAACCGTTTCGTCGGGATGAAGTCGCGCGGTGTGTACGAAACGCCGGGCGTGACGATTCTGCAAGCGGCGCACCGCGCGCTGGAATCGATCACGCTTGATCGCGAAGTGTTGAGGATGCGCGACGCTCTGAGTTTGAAATTCGCGGAGAGCGTCTATTACGGCTTCTGGTTCGCGCCGGAGACGGAGTTGATGCGGCTCATGATTGACGAGACGCAGAAGGACGTGACGGGCGAAGTGAGGATGAAACTTTATCGCGGCAACGCCATCGTCGCGGGACGCCGCGCGCCGCGCTCGCTCTACAACGAACGGCTCGCGACGTTTGAGGCCGACACCGTTTACAACCAGCGCGACGCAGAGGGCTTCATCAAACTCAACGCGCTGCGCCTGCGCTCGCTCGCGCAAATCAACAAATAGTACGAACCGGGGAAGCTTCCATCGTGGATTTTGAATTGCGGAACGAAAAGCAAAGTGAACCGAGCAGCGTTGCCTGTCTTCTAATCCGCCAATCGAAAGTGAGGGATAGTGATGACGAATATGGCCGATAAACTTGAGGGCGTGCAGGTGAAGGTGGTCGAGGCGGACAAGATCGGTTCGGCGACTTCGCCGCTCGACTTGTCGAAGACGCTGGCGGTCGTCGCGGCGCGCGAGCGCGTGCGCGCGGGTGATGTGGTCGTCGTGCGCGCGCTCTCCGAGAGCGCAACGTATAACCAGTTGGAACTGGTGACGGGGCGGCTGGCGAAGATCAACGTGGGCGACGTGCTCGTCGGCGTGCTCGGCAGCCGCCGCGCGCTCAAGGGTTTCGTCGGCGACGTGCCGGAGACGGTGGCGGCCGGAGACGAGTTGCACCTCCTGAACATGGGCGGCGTGGTCGGTTTCTGCACGGGTCATCATTCGAGTTTGAGCGACGCGATCCGCGTCGAAGTCGGCGGCCTCGTGTACGAAGAGGGCGCGCGGGTGCGAAACATAGGCGACGCCGCGCTCTCTTTGCGCGAAAGTCTGGGCGCGAGCGCGCCGCTCGTCGTCATCGCGGGCGCGTGCATGAACAGCGGAAAGACTTTCGCCGCGACGGAATTGATCAGACAGGCGACGGCGGCGGGGATGCGCGTGGCGGCGGGGAAACTTTCGGGCGTCGCCTGTTTGCGCGACACGCTCAACATGGCCGATCACGGCGCGACCGCGACGGCGAGTTTTCTGGATTGCGGTTTGCCCTCGACCGTCGGCGTAGGAGACCTCGCGCCGGTGGCGAAGGCAATCATCGCGAAGTTGAACGAGAGCGCGCCCGACATGATCGTGATCGAACTCGGCGACGGCATACTCGGCGGCTACTCGGTCGAGTCGGTCTTTGCCGACGCGGAGTTGCGCGGGGCGATGGGGGCGTTGGTTTATTGCGCGTCGGATTACGTGGGCGCGTGGGGCGGCATCGAGTTGCTCGGTCGGCGCGGGTTGACGGTTGACCTCGTGGCCGGTTCGGTGACGGATTCGCAGATGGGCGAAGACTACATCGAACGCGAATTCAACGTCGCGGCGGGCAACGCGCGCAGGGACGGGGCGCGCATGTTCGAGATCGTGCGGGAT
>DASQDV010000318.1:0-2240 GCA_035633995.1 Pyrinomonadaceae bacterium
GCCGGGTCGGAACTCGGTCGCGTCATCAGCCGCGTCGGGAAGCTCGCGGACGAGCACCTCAACGTCTTTCACATCGAGACGACCATCAACAACCACATGTTCGGCGCGGACATGGGATTTTTGACGAAGAACGAGGACGACTTCTCCGCCTTCGACCGCATGAAGTACGAAGCCATGCGCTTCACGATGAGCAAGATGCCGCGCCCCGCCAAGCGCGCCATGTACAATTCGCTCAAGGGCAACTACGAGATGATCGCCTGTCACGCCGGGCGCACCGACCCCGTGCACGAGCGCATCATCGCCAAGAGCATGGAGCAGTACGTCGTGCCCATCGAAGGCCAGTGCGACATACTCATCTGCCCCGTGCCCGACATGTCGCCCTACAGCGTCAACTCCAGTCTGAACCCTTTGCTCGTGCAGGTGATGGCGCTCGGCTACCACTTCAACATGTATCGCGGCAAGCCTCTCCTGAAAAAGGGCGGCACGCTGATTTTGCACCACCCCTGCACGGACGAGTTCGACCACAACTTTCACCCGAGCTACATCGAATTCTTCAACCGCCTGCTGCCCGAATCGCGCGACGCGAACGTCCTGCGCGACAAGTACGAGCAGGAGTTCGCCAACAACCCGAGTTACGTGGAGATGTACCGGCGCGGCAATGCCTATCACGGCTCGCACCCCTTCTTCATGTGGTACTGGGGCGAGAACGGACGCCAGCACGTCGGCCACGTCATCGCCGCCGGTGCGGAGAACGCGCACGTCCCCACCATGATGGGCTGGGAGCGCGCCGACAACCTCACCGAAGCCATTGCGATGGCACGCAGCTATCAAGGCCGCTCCGCCGAAATCACGATGCTCCACCAGCCGGTGATCGCGATTTGCGATATGGAGTGAGTTCTTTTGAAAGTGCGCGATGTGATCAGGCGTTTAGAGGAAGACGGATGGCAACTTGTTCGCATGAAAGGCAGTCATCGCCAGTTTCGTCATCCGACAAAGACTAAACTTGTGACGGTCGCGGGTAAGCCCGGAGTTGACGTGCCAGCGGGAACGTTAAAGAATATCTGGCGACAAGCTGAAATCGAGGAAAACGTTTGATGCGATACGCGGTTATCATCGAAAAGGGCGAGTCGAGTTACGGCGCATACGTGCCAGACCTGCCTGGCTGCGTCGCCGCCGCCGAGACTAAAGCGGAAGTTGAGCAGTTAATTCGAGAAGCGATCAAGTTTCATATCGAAGGGCTGCGAGAGGAAGGTTTACCCGTGCCCGAACCGTCAAGTTCTTTCGAGTACGTCGAAGCGTAAAAGCAGAGCATGAAATTATCGCCGACAGAAATTTTTCAGGGACGCAAAATCTTCCTCATCGGGAGCACGGGCTTTCTCGGCAAGGTCTGCTTGAGCATGCTTCTGTATCGCTTCCCCAACGTCGAGCGCGTGTATCTCACCGTGCGCTCGCGCTCGCTCGCCGAATCCGAGACGCGCTTCTGGAACAACGTCATCACCGCGCCGCCCTTCGACCCCTTGCGCGAACGCTTCGGCGATGCCTTCGAGGATTTCATACGCGACAAGGTGCGCGTCTATAACGGCGACATCGGCGACACGAATCTCGGCCTCACCGAAGAGGAAGCGCAAAAGATTGCCGCAGACATAGACGTGGTCGTCAACAGCGCGGGCAACGTCACTTTCAACCCGACGCTGGAGAGCGCGCTGCGCACGAACGTCGTCGGCACGCAGAACGTCATCGCATTCACGAAGCGCATGCGCCGCCCCGCGCTCGTCCACATCTCGACCTGTTTTGTCGCGGGCAATCGAAGCGGCCCCGTCTGGGAGAGCGATCCGGTCATCGGTTATTTCCCGCGCCGCGATGAGTTGCCCGGCGTCGAGTTCTCCGTCGAGCAGGAGATACGCGATTGCGCGAAACTCGCCGACCGCGTCAAAGACGAAGCGAAAGACGCGATGCAGGTGGCGCGCTTTCGCGAGGGCGCGCGCAGGCGGCTCGTCGAGGAGGGGCGCGACGCCGACGACCCTGACGCTCTTGGTCTGGCCGTCGCGCGCGAGCGCAAAGTGTGGACGCGCACGCGCCTCACAGACCTCGGCATCGAACGCGCCGAATGGTGGGGCTGGCCGAACATTTACACTTACACGAAGAGTCTCGGCGAACAACTCGTCGCGGCTGAGACAGGCATCGTGCGTTCAATCGTGCGCCCTTCAATCGTCGAGTCGGCGAAGGATTACCCTTTCCCC
>DASQDV010000319.1:0-5008 GCA_035633995.1 Pyrinomonadaceae bacterium
GACAACTGGACGACGGGCGACGAGCCGATGACCGGCGCGCAGCGTTCCTACCTGACGACGCTTTCGGAGGAGGCCAAAGAAGAGTTCGACGAGAACCTGACGAAGGCCGAGGCGTCGAAGCGCATCGAAGAGTTGCAGCAAAAGACGGGTCGCGGGTTGGAACAGAAGTCGTAACCGGAAGCGGGAAGGTTTAACAGTTTCACGAGTTTCGGTCAGTTTCGGCTGGCCGAAGGTAACGCCGGGGAGCATCGGTTGGAGAGCGGATCGGGAGCCGCTCTTTGACAGGATCGCTCTCCGGCGTTTTTATTTGGCGAAAGATTCAGGCGGCAGGCCGAACTACCTCTGGTTGATCTCTTCGCGCATCTCGCGCACGGCGCGTTCCAGGCCGACAAGGACGGCGCGCGAGATGATGTTGTGGCCGATGTTGAATTCTGTGATCTCGTTAATGCGCGCCACCGCGCCGACGTTGCGATAGGTGAGGCCGTGCCCGGCGGCGACTCGCAGGCCGTACTGCGCGGCAAGGGTAGCGGCTTCTTGCAGGCGTTGCAGTTCGTGTGCGGCGCGCGCCGCGCCTTCGCCGTGAAAGCCGCGTGCGCCGAGCGTGGCCTCCGCGTAGAGCGCGGTGCAGAGTTCGACCTGCTGCGCGCCCGCCTCGTGCGCCGCAGTGATCTGCTCCGGGTCTGGGTCGAGGAAGATGCTGGCGAAGAGTCCGCCTTCGCGTAACTGGTCAATCGCGCCGCGCACCGTTTCGAGTTGGGAGTGCACGTCGAGGCCGCCTTCGGTCGTGATCTCTCTGGCGGTTTCGGGGACGAGCGTGACGGCGTCGGGGCGCGCATCGAGCGCGATCCCGATCATCTCTGCGGAGACGTTCATCTCGACGTTGAGGTAAGTCGTGACCGTCTGGCGCAGCGTGTGGAGGTCTGCGTCCTGTATGTGGCGGCGGTCGGCTCTGAGGTGAATGGTGATGCCGTCGGCTCCGGCCTGCTCGCAGAGCATCGCGGCGGCGACGAGGCTCGGTTCGGGCGCGCGCCGCGCCTGCCGGACGGTCGCCACGTGATCGATGTTGACGTTGAGCCGTGTTGCTGTCATGGACGCCTCCCGTTTAAAGCAAGACTGGAGAAGATGTCAAAATTCCGTTTGCCGCGTCAACCCTTTGCGCGCGAGTTCGTCAGCTTTACGTACGACCGTCAAATGCGCCGCGCGGCGCTGGCGAGTTCGCGCGAAACGTCGCTTTCGGGCGCGTCCTCTGCGGTGAACAGGCTGGCGCGCCCCTGCGGGCTGCGTGCGAGCGTGCGGGCGGCTTCGATGGCGCGGTCGTAAGTGCCGCGTCGCGCTTCGCGGCGCAGTTGGCGAAGTTCGAGGAAGCCGTCGAGGCCGTTCATGAAACTCACCTTGCTGCCCGCGACATCGTTCCAGCGCACGGCGCGTTCGTGCAGGCGCAAGCCCGCCAGGTAGGCGACGTAGAGCAGTTCCACGTCGAAGCCGAAACGATCAATCTTCGAGGCTTCGACGACGGGGCGGCACACGTCCATGCGAAAGGCTTTGAAGCCGCATTGCGTGTCCCAGAAGGGCAAGCCGGTTGCCAGCCGCATCACGAGGTTGAAGACGCGCCCGCTCTGCTCGCGCCGCCAGGGCTGGTGGACGCCGATGAGTGAACGATCCAGTGCGCGCGAACCGAAGACGAGATCGTACTCGCCCGCGCGGATCGGCGCGACGAGTTTCGGCGTCTCCGTCAGGGGCGTCGAAAGATCGGCGTCGGAAAAGAGCGCGACGGGCGCGCGGGCGGCGAGCAGACCGGCGCGCACGGCGTGTCCCTTGCCGCGATTGACGGGAACGCGGATGACATGGCTGCTGACGCGACCGGCGAAGCGCTCGATACTCTGCTCGGCGACGCGCACGGTCTCGTCCGTCGAGCCGTCGTCAACGACGACGACTTCACTGTCGGACGTTTGCGCGTTCAAATACTCGAAGGCCGTCTGCAAAGTTGTGCCCAGACGCGCCGCCTCGTTATAAGCCGGAATGATGAGCGAAAGATTCAGCGACATTAAAACTCCCGAAAAGTGACGAGTGACACGCGATGTGTGACGAGTCGGAATGAGAGTTTATCTTCTCGCTCGTCGCCCGCCAATAGCCATTTCTTTTATAGCACAGGCCATTTGTGCGGCGCGCGATTTCGGCAGCGTCGGCGCGGCTGTGTTAAAATTCGGGTGGGAATTTGGAAACAAGCGGGGAAGCCTTGTGCAGTGTAGCGCAGTGTAGTGCAGTTATGAAGAAACGTTTGGGACTCATCATCGCGGCTCTGGTCGTCGTCGTCGCAGCAGTGATTGGCGGCGGCGTGGCGCGCCGCGCCGAGCAGCGCATCGTGACGGGCACGAGCGCGGACGCCGACGCCATCATCGAGCACGACTACAAGGAAGTTCTCTCGCTCATTTCAACCGAGTACGCCGACGAGATCGACTACGAGAAGGCCAGTCAGGCCGCCATTCAAGGCATGCTCTCGACGCTCGACCCGCATTCGACCTTCTTCACGCGCGCCGACTACGACAAACTCAGGCAGGATCACGACTCCGAATTTTACGGCATCGGCGTGACCATCCTGCGCCACCGCGACGGCGTCTACGTGCAGTCGGCCGTGGCGAACACGCCCGCCTCGCGTGCGGGCTTGCGCTACGGCGACCGCATCGTCGAAGTTGACGGCAAGGATGCGCGCGAGTGGACGAGCGAGCAGGTGTCGAAGGCCGTGAGGGGCGAGCGCGGCGAACCGGTCAACATCAAGGTCGAACGCGCGGGCGAACTCGCGCCGCTCTATTTCACCATCTACCGCGACGCCGTTTCGCAGCCCTCGATCCGCACCGTCTACATGATCCGCCCCGGCACCGGCTACGTCGCCTTAACCGGCGGCTTCACCAGCACGACGAGCGACGAACTGGAGAGCGCCATCAAGCGACTCAAGGACGACGGCTTGCGCCAGCTCGTCCTCGACCTGCGCAACAATCCCGGCGGGCTGCTCAAAGAATCCATCAACGTGGCGAGCCAGTTTTTGCCGCGCGGGCAGACCATCGTGAGCGTGCGCGGGCGCGAACGCGGCGAGTACGGCACGCCGCAAACTTACGAGAACACGGCCTACGACCCGGAAGACTTCCCGCTCGTCGTGCTCGTCAACCGCAACTCCGCTTCGGCCTCCGAGATCGTGGCGGGCGCGATACAGGATTACGGGCGCGGCTACCTCGTCGGCGAAACAACCTTCGGCAAGGGCTTGGTGCAGCGCGTCTTCTCGCTCGAATACGGCACGGGTCTGACGCTCACCACGCAAAAGTATTACACGCCCTACGGGCGCTCCATCCAGCGCGACTATTCCAACGGCTCGCTCTACGATTACTACGTCCGCCACGACGCCGGCGACGACCCGCAGCCGGGCGCGCCGCTCACGCCGACACTGCCCGCCACCCCCAATGCGCCGACCATCGCGCCCGAGGCGACGCCTACGCCGACGCCGCATCCGCCGACCGGCCCTGCCGTCAAGACCGCCGCCGGTCGCGTCTTCTACGGCGGCGGCGGCATCACGCCCGACATCGAGGTGAAACCGCTCGACGTGTCGAGTCCCACGCGCGGGCGCATCTTCGAGGCCGCCTTTCAGTTCACGCGCCAACTCGTCGCCGGTCAAATCCCCGGACTCGAAAGTTACCGCGTCGAAAAAACTCTCTACGGCCAGTTCCCTCGCCCGACCGACTACCCTGTGGGCGACCGCGTGCTCGAAGCCTTCCGCGCCTACACGCGCCGCGATGCGGAATCGGGTCTCACGAACGCGCAGATCGACGCCGACCTCGACTACGTCAAATTGCGCATCCGCGAAGAGATCGTCACCGCCGCCTACGGCAACGAAGCCGCCATTCGCACCCTGCTCGACAGCGACCCGCAACTCCTGCGCGCCCTCGAAGTCTTCCCCGATGCCAAACGCCTCGCCGAGATGGTGCGCAACGGCGCATCCCAAAGCTAACGTCGCAGAACGATCAGCCGCGTCGCGGGCAAGCCACAACTACCCGCGATAAAGGGGCGAGAGCGATTAAGTTTTCGGGACGGAGATCAATACCAGAAGCATCGCGCCGAGAGCTACCGCGCCGACTATCGCCACGCCTTTGGCGAGCGTCAGCCCGACTTTCGCGGCGTTCAAACGGTTGCTGCCTTTGACCTGTTTGACATCCGCGTAAGCGAGCCTCGTCGCCGCGCCGGTCTTCGCCTCCACGATGACAAAGTTATCCTCTCCCGCTTCGCGCAGGTAGCCCTTTAGCTTCTGTCCGTCCCACAGCTTCAACTCGACGCGCGCGGCCTCGCCGGTTCCGAGCTTAAAGATATTCTCTTTCACTTTCTCGACGTTCGGAGTTTGCTTGACGACCTGCGCGCCCGCCCTCACAGGCTTCACCCAGACCACATTCAACAGCAGAGCGATAAGCGTTAATGATAGAAATTTCCTGAACATAATTTTTTCCCTTCGGAGCTCAAAATCTCCGAAACACGACAAAGCAATCCGCGCGCCGAGAGGCCGCAGGCCGTCCATTGCCGCACGATCCGCAGGAAAGAGGCTTTTTTCGCTTTGGAAAGAGTTTTTTCGCTCCGGTTTGTTTACGACACCTGAAAGATATTTCCGGCGGGCGAAGGGCATCGTCGCACGCACGCGACGGCTATCTTAATCAACCGCACGCGCGACGATGCATTTCAGGTAGAGCGTCTCAGGCACGCCGACGAGAACCGGGTGGTCGCTCGACTGGATGCGTTTTTCGACGATCTGCAAGCGGCGGCGCGCGTCCGCAGAGGCTTCGGCGATGACTTCGTGGAACTGCGTCTCGGTCATGTGGTAGGAGCAGGTGCAGGTGATGAGCACGCCTTGCGGGCTGAGCAGTTTGAGCGCGCGCAGGTTGATCTCTTTGTAGCCGCGCGCGGCGGCGCGGACGCTGGCGCGGTTCTTGGCGAAGGCGGGCGGGTCGAGGACGATGGTGTCGAAGCGTTCGCC
>DASQDV010000320.1:0-4321 GCA_035633995.1 Pyrinomonadaceae bacterium
GAGTCCCCGACGCAGAGGCGCGCACCGTCAGCCCCGGCTATTTCCGCACGCTCCAGATACCGCTCAAGAGCGGGCGCCTGCTCGACGAGCGCGACAACGAGCAAGCTCCGCGCGCCGCCGTCATCAGCGAGTCTTTGGCGCGCAAATACTTTCCCGGCGAAGACCCTGTGGGCAAGCGAATCACTTTCGGCGACCCGCGCAACTCCGACGTGCAATGGATGAACGTGGTCGGCATCGTCGGCGACGTGCGCCAGAGCGGCCTCGACGAAGAACCCTACGCACAGGTTTATCGCTCCTACCGGCAGGTGCCGCGTCGCGGCCTGACCGTCGTTGTACGCACGGCGGGCGCGCCGCTCGGCTCGCTCGATGTGCTCCGCAGCCAAATCCGCGCGCTCGACCCCCAGCAGCCGCTCTACAACGTGCGCACCGTCGAGCAGGTCTTAAACGAGTCCATCGCCCGCCCGCGCTTCAATATGCTGCTCATCACGATTCTGGCCGCCGTCGCGCTCGTCCTCGCCACGGTCGGAATTTACGGCGTCATCTCTTACATGGTGACGCAGCGCACGCACGAGATCGGCATCCGCATGGCGCTCGGCGCGCGCCCGCGCGATGTGTTCGGGATGGTTTTAAGGCAGGGACTTTTGATCGCCGTCCTGGGGATGGGCAGCGGCCTCGTCGCCGCGTTCGCCGTCACGCGGCTGCTGGCGAGTCTGCTCTACGACGTGCGCCCGACCGACGTGGTCACGTTCGCAGGCGTATCGGCGCTCCTGACCGTCGTTGTCCTGCTCGCCTGTTATATCCCCGCGCGCCGCGCGACGAAGGTAGACCCGATGATCGCACTCAGGTACGAATAGGGAAATGACACGTGACGGGTGACGAGTGACAAGAAAAAGCAGAGCATTCGTTTTTCACTCATCACTCGTCGCTCGTCGCTCTTCACTCGTTACTAAAGGTTGAGGTGTTTCGATGAATACATTCTGGCAGGACTTGCGCTACGGTTTTCGGATGCTTTGGAAGAGTCCGGGCTTCACGCTCGTGACGGTCTTGGCGCTGGCGCTCGGCATCGGCGCGAACACGGCCATTTTCAGCGTCGTCAACACGGTGCTGCTCAAACCCCTGCCCTTCCCTAACGCCGAGCGCATCGTCTTCATGGGCGAATGGTCGCAGCAAATTCCGGAGATGTCGGTCTCTTATCCGAACTTCATGGACTGGCGCGATCAAAATCAGGTCTTCGAACAGATCGCAGCCTTCCGCAGCGCGAACTACGTGTTGACGGGCGTGGGCGAACCGGAGCGGCTGGACGGGCGACAGGTCTCGGCGGCCTTCTTCCCCGTGCTCGGCGTCAGTCCGGCCATCGGGCGCAACTTCACGCCCGAAGAGGACAAGCCCGGCGCGAACCCCGTCGCGCTCCTCAGTCACGGCTTCTGGCAGCGACGCCTCGGCGGCGATCCTTCAATCGTCAACCGGCCGCTCCTGCTCAACGGCGAGAGCTACACCGTGATCGGCGTCCTGCCGCAGACCTTCGAGTGGCAATCGCCCGTTGACGTGTTCGTGACGGTGGGGCTGCACTCGGACAGATTGATGAACCGCGACAGCCACCCGGGCATGTACGTGCTCGGCCTGATGAAACCGGGCGTGACGCCCGAACAGGCGCGCACGGACATGAAGGCCATCGCCGCGCGCCTCGCGCAGCAATACCCGCAAACGAACGCGGGCAACAGCGTCGCGCTCGAAACTTTGCAGGATCAGGCGGTGCAGGACATACGCCCCGCGCTGCTCATACTGCTCGCGGCGGTCGGCTTCGTGCTCCTGATCGCGTGCGCGAACGTCGCGAACCTTTTGCTGGCGCGCGCCGCTTCGCGCTCCAAAGAGATCGCGATTCGCACGGCGCTCGGCGCAGGACGCTGGCGCATCATCCGGCAGTTGCTCACCGAGAGCGTGATGCTTTCAATTCTCGGCGGCGCGCTCGGCCTGCTGTTCGCCATGTGGGGCATTGACGCGCTCGTCTCCGTCGTGCCCGACGACATCCCGCGCCTGCTCGTCGCCAACATCGGCCTCGACGCGCGCGTGCTCGCTTTCACCTTCGGCATCTCCGTCGTGACGGGGCTGCTCTTCGGCCTCGCGCCCGCGCTGCAAGCCTCGAAGTCGAATTTGAACGAGTCGCTGAAAGAGGGCGGCAGGAGCGGTTCGGCGGGCGGCAGCCACCAGCGCGTGCGCAATATGCTCGTCGTCTCCGAAGTCGCGTTGTCGCTCCTCCTGCTCGTCGGCGCGGGGCTTTTGATCAAGAGTTTCATGCGCCTGCAACAGACCGACCTCGGCTTCCAGCCTGAGAACGTGTTGACGCTGCGCGTGCCGCTGCCCGAAGCGCGTTACAAAGAGAACGACAAAGTGGCGAGCTTCTGGGACGAACTGCAAACGCGCGTGCGCGCCCTGCCCGGCGTCGAGAGCGTCGGCCTCACGCGCGGCCTGCCGATGAACGGCGGCATCGAATCCGGCATCACGGTCGAGGGTCAGGAGGTGGCGAACATCAAGGACATCACCATCGCCGTCAACCTCTTCACCAGCGCCGAATATTTCCGCACGATGAACATCCCGCTCATCAGCGGTCGCTACTTCACCGAACAGGACACGAAAGACTCGCAGCCCGTCGTCCTTGTGGACGAAATGCTCGCCGCGCGTTTCTTCCCAAACACAGACCCTGTGGGCAAGCGTCTGAAGATGGGCGGCGTGGACAATCAAGCGCCCTGGATGCAGATCGTCGGCGTCGTCAAACACGTCAAGCACTACAGCCCCGACGAAGAAGGGCGCGTAGAGGTTTACACGCCTTACAAACAGGTGCCGCAAGCCTTCTTCGCCGCCGCCACGCGCAGCATGTGGCTCGCCGTCCGCACGAAAGCCGACCCGACGAGCCTGACCAACGCCATCCGCAACGAGGTGCAGGCGATTGATAAGGATCAGCCCATCTCGAACGTGGACACGATGGAAAACATCGTCGCCGCAACGGTCGCGCCGCAGAAATTTGCGACGTGGCTGCTCGGCATCTTCGCGGGGACGGCCATGCTGCTCGCCGCCATCGGCATCTACGGCGTGATGGCCTACTCGGTGACGCAACGCACGCACGAGATCGGCATCCGTATGGCGCTTGGTGCGAAAAGCACGGACGTGCTCAGGATGGTCGTCGGGCAGGGGATGAAACTCGCGCTCGTCGGCGTCGCGCTCGGCCTCGTCGGCGCGTTCGCCGCGACGCGTCTCATGTCGAGTCTGCTCTTCGGCGTCAGCGCGACCGACCCGTTCACTTACGGCGGCGTCGCCGTCCTGCTCGCCGCCGTCGCGCTCTTTGCCTGCCTCATCCCGGCGCGCAAAGCGACGAAGGTTGATCCGATGATCGCGCTCAGATACGAGTAGTTTCGCGCGGGAGGCCGTCTTCGACAAGACGGCCTCGCCTGCCGTGTTGCAAAAGGGAGCGTTTATGAGATCAAGATTATTTCTGGCCTTTCTCCTCGCCCTCGCTCTGAACCAATCGCCAATCGCCGTCGGCGCAAGTCCGCGCCTTCAAGGTAGAGCGTCAACGGTCTTCGCGTTCACGAACGTCAACGTCTTGCCGATGGACAGGGAAGGCGTCTTACAGAATCAGACGGTCATCGTCGCGGACGGGCGCATCAGCGAGATGGGCGCGGCGGGCAAAGTCAAAGTGCCGAAGGGCGCAAAGCGCATCGAGGGCAAAGGCCGTTATCTCATGCCCGGCCTCGTTGACATGCACGCGCACCTCTATTCGCCAAACGAGTTGCCGCTCTACCTCGCCAACGGCGTGACCACCGTTTTCAACTTGAACGGGCGTCCCGCGAATCTGCTCTGGCGCAGGGATGTCGCGGACGGAAAACTCGTGGGGCCGACCATCTACTCGTGCGGCCCGACCATCCGCACGGCGCAGAAGGCCGAAGAAGCGCGTCGCCTCGTGGAAGAACAGAGCAAGGCCGGTTGGGACGCCATCAAAATCTACAACGGCGTCTCGAAAGTGGCTTACGACGTGATCATCGCCGAGGCGCGCAAGCACAACATGCTCACCATCGGCCACATCCCGCGCGAGCCGGGTTTCGAGAGCGTGCTCAAGGCGGGTCAGGCCATCGCGCACGCGGAAGAGTACGTCTACACGACTTTCAAAAATAAGACCGACGACGAAAGCCGCATCCCCGAAGTCGCCGCCGCCACGCGCGACGCCGGAGTGCAGGTCGTGCTCACCTTCGTCGCCTACGATCACATCATCAAACAGGTCGAGACGCTGCCCGCGCTGCTCGCCAAGCCGGAGATGAAATACCTCGCG
>DASQDV010000321.1:0-12181 GCA_035633995.1 Pyrinomonadaceae bacterium
TTATGTGCCGTGCGGCGCGCGCCTCTTGAGCAAGAAGCGTGCGCCGCGCGGGTTAGTGGTTATTGTTTCTCCTTCGGCTCGGACGCCTCGCTGCCGGCGGCAGCAGCGGTGCGCTGTTTGCCTGCCGTGCCGCTCTTGGTAGTTGCGCCTTCGGAGAATCCCGCCGGGGCAGGCAGCGCCTCGACGTTGACGAAGAAGCTGAAGTTGCCCTGTTCCTGCACGCCCAGGAGGAACTGCACGTCTATGGTCGAGCCTGCGGCGAGCGAGCCGCCCGGCGGGATGACCGTCAACGTGGAGTTCAAGCCGCCGCCGTTCGGTTGCGGCGGTCCTTCGAGCGTCAGGCCGGTGACGGTGACCACCAGCGTGCCCGCAGAGTTTCTGACCTGTCCGTTCGAACTAAGGACGCGCAGGTCGGCAGCTCCGGCTGGCCGGTTGTTGATCGTCGTCAGGTCAACGACACGGAAGCGCAGCCGCGACACGGGCACGGCGAGCGTGTTCTTGAAGCGGCGCTGGATGGAGAGCGTGCCGAAGGCTGCGTTCGTCGAGTTCGCGCCGAACGAGCTGCGCACGCGGTTGGGCGGCGCGGTGGCGGCCACCGTGCCGTCAATCAGCGACGCCTTGACGACATCGTTGCGCTGGATCGGGGCGGTCAAGTTCTCCGGTCCCGGTGCGCCGAGCGCGGGCGTCAGGTTTTCGCCGACGGCGACCGCAGGCGTCGTCGTGACGAGTTGGAAGTCGGCCGCGCTGTCGTTCGTATCCTTCGGCAGACCCGTCGTGAGCCTGCGCGCGAAGCTGTACTGCGAGACGACGTTGCCGAGCGCAGACGGCAGGGACGAACCCTCGACCAACAGGTCGCAGTTGTTGAGGCCGCCCGCGTTGACGGTGAAGCCCACCGCATCTTCGCGCGTCTCCGTCGAGAGGCTCAACACGTTCGACGTGCTGAAGAGCGCGAGGTTGCGGTCGGATTCGATGTCGGCGACGGCGGCGACGGTCGGGTTGCCCGTCGTGTTGCCGAAGTTGGCGCCGTTGTAGGCCGGGCCGACGATCAGGTAGTGACCGCGCGGCGGAAGCGTGGTGTTCGCCGGAATGACGGCAACCACCACAGGCGTCGCCTCGCAACTTGAGTCGAGCTTGAAGACCGCCCAACCGCTGATGTCCTGCGAGACGTTCTGGTTGTTATACAACTCGACGAAGTCGTCGCCCTCGCCGTTCGGGCCGGAGGTACGAACTTCGCTGATGAGCACGCGTCCCGGCGGGTTGGCCTCGGTGATCAGGCCGGTCGCCGTGGCGGTCGCGCCGAGCACGCTGTTGACCGGCGTGTTGAGCGTGACGGTGAAGTCCTCGTCCGTAGTGTTGCCGTTGGCGAGGACGGGGACGGAGATGGTCTGCACCGTCTGTCCGGCGGCGAAGCTGAGCGTGCCGGTCGTCGCAGAGTAGTCGCCGCTCGCCGCGGTGGCCGTCCCGTCGGCGGTCGAGAAGCTGACCGAGGCGGTGCTGCCGTAAGCGTGGCTGAGCGTGACGGTGAACGGCATGTACACGGAACCCGTAGCCGGTTCCGGCACGCGCGCGTTGTTGATGGTGTAAGTCGGCTTCGGCAGAATCTGGGTGACGGTCGGGCCGCCCGTGACGGTGTTGCCCTCCTTGTTCTGCGTGGGCACCATGGTGCCTGCCGGTGTCAAGCTGGGACTCGTGATCTGTCCCTGATTGGACACGCTCGTCACGTTGTTTGCGATGTCGCTCTTGACCGTCACCTGGAACGTGATGGTGACGGATTCACCCGCCTTGAGGACGGGGATGGTGACGGGGAAGGCGCTCGCCAACGGCTGAGCGTTGCCGCCGCCGTCTGCCGTCTTGCTCGCCTGCGCATCGCCCTGCTTGCTGCCGGCCTTCTCGGAAGTGGTTCTGGCCTGCGGCTGGGCTGCTCCGGCGTTGGTGGCCGCAGCCTGCGGGAACGAGACGAACGGCTGTCCGATGACGTTGTTCGACGCGGCGGGCTGCTGCGGTGCCGCAGGCGCGCTGGCCGAAGTCTCGACGGAGTCGCTGTCCGCAGCGGAAGTCTCATCGCGGGGACCCGCGCCGGTCAAGGCCGGCGGCGTGCAGCCCGCAACCGCAGGCGGCTGGGCGGGCGTCGTGTTCACCAGATTGAGGGTGGAAGCACCGGGTATGGCAAATGCGCTCACTGTAAGAGCCGCGCCGCCGATGTTGTCGTCCTGAACGACGCCCGCCGCAGTGCCCGCTCCTGACCCTGCACGCGAGAGGTTCATAGTACCTCTCAGCACTTGCAGGTCTACGTCAGTGCCGTTTGCGGGATCGCCTGCGGTGAAATCGTTCTTGAGCCCGGCGTTGCTGAAGTTGCCGATGAGAATGTTCGTGACGTTAGTGTCCGTCGCCACCGCGCCGTTGTCGGCGTGGAGTCCGGCGAAGGCCTGGCTGTCCGGCTCGTTGACGACGTTGCTCTCGATGGTCGCGTTCAGCGTGCTCGCGCCGTCGTTAGCCCGCATGAAGATACCCGCCTCGTCGTAACGCTTGATGATGTTGCTGGCGATGCGGGTCGTGTGCGTGCCCGACCTGAGGCTGGAGACGAAGATGCCGCTGGCACTCTCAGAACCAGAGGCGGCAACGCCTGCCGTGCCGATGCGGTTATTAACAATCGAGCCGGTCATCGTGCCGCCCGAACCCGAATCCGGCACGCCCTTGGCGGCGGCTATCGCCGGGCCGTCGTTGCCGCCGGTGGATTTGTTGCATGAAATGTCGTAAGTGACCGTGCCCGTGCTCGTGCTGAAGAGCAGGACGTTGGTTCTGGTTGACAGGAGCGGGACATTGCTGTTGCTCAGGGTGTTGAGACGGAAGACCAAGTCCATCGAGGACGTTTGCGTCGCCGCCGCGTTGAACAGGTCTTCACGCGCGTTGGTGAAGACGTTGCTGTTGACGGTGGCGTTCAGGACGGCGGTGTTGCCGGCGACGATCTGAACGGCGTCGCCGCCCAGCGTCGCGCTGTTCGTGCCGAAGCTGTTGTTGTTCATCGTCAGGCGGTTCAGCGTCCCGCTCGTGTTGAGAATCTTCACGAGGAACTCGTGACCCTGACTGATGGTGTTGTTGGAGATGGTCGCGCTGCCCGTCAGGCCGTCGAAGCGGATGGCCGACTCGTCCGAGCCGCCGCCTGCGCTGTTGTTGCCGTTCGATCCGTTGATGACGGAGTCGGTGAAGGAGAAACCGCTGACGTTGTTGCCGCGAATGGCGAAGTTCTCAAAATCGTTCAACTGCATCCGCGTCAGAGAGACGCTCGAAGTGCTGTTCAGGTAGATGCCCGTGCCGACGGTGGCGAAACTGCCGTCCGCGCCGGTCTTGCGCTGGATCGTGCCGCCCGAAGCGGTTGAGCCGGTGCCGGTCACGGTGAGGCCGCCGGCCGTGCCGGTGGTGTCGAGGATGATGCCGTTCGCCGTGCTGTTCGCGCCGCTCCCCGAAGTGATGCTGCGGAAGGTCAGCCCGTTCGCGCCGATGTTCGTGTTCGTAACTTTGAGCGCCGTGCCCCCTGTCGTGGAGAGCGTGTTGATGATTGACGAGTTGTTCTGCGTGGCGTTGACCGTGCCGCCGCCGGTGGCGGTGAAGGCGTCGTTCGCGCCGGTGCTGAGGCTGATGCCGTTCGTGAAGTTGAACGTCGTGTTGCCGTTGGCGTTCAGGAGGATGCCCGTGCCTGCGGTGGCGCTGACCGCGCCGCCGAAGTTGACCGTGCCGCCCGTCTTGTTCGTCACCTCGATGAGGCGGAACGCGTTGGCCTGCGAGATTGTGCCGTTGTAGGTGATGTTGCCGTTCTGCGCGTTGGCGAAGAAGGCCTGCGCGTTGCCGCCCACGAGCGAGCCGCCCTGCATCACGAGCGTGCCGGTCAGGCCGTTCAGCGAAACGCCCGGATCACCGTCGCCCGTGTTGTTCGTCGAGACGCTGGTGAGCGTCATGTTGAGCGGCGAGTTTAAGACGCTGACGGCGATGGCGTCGGTCGCCGTGATCGTGCCGCCCGTCGAGGTGACCGTGCCGGTGTTGGTGTCGGCGAGGAAGCCGATCTGCCCGGCGAGGGGCGCGCTGTTGAGCGTCGCGAAAGTGACCGCCGCCCCCGTGCTCTGCACGCTGACGCCGGTGGCCGCCGAGTTGTTGACGGTCGTGGTGCCCGTGACCGTGATGCTGCGACCGGCCGGTGTGTTCGGGAGGTTTGATATCCTGACGCCCGACGAACTGCCCGCCGCCACGCTGTTGGTCGAGGAGAGCGTCTGGAAGTCGAGGTCGGCGGCGATGTCTGCGACATCAATGGCCGCTCCGCCCGTCGCGTTGATGTTGTTGCCCGCCGCGTTCATGTTGAGGGTGAAGGTGGTGGCGGTGGTGTTGTCGGTGTAGAGGCCGCGCCCGGAGTTCGTCGTCAGGTTGACGTTGTTCAGGAAGTTGATGACGGAGCCGCCCGTGTTGTTGAGCAGGACGACGGCGTCAACCGTGCCCGCCGTCTGCGTGACGGTCGAGCCGTTCTCGAAGGAGACTGTGCCGCCCGTGCGTCCCTGGATGTCAACCACGCCGCCGCCGCTCTGGCTGACGGGGACGCCGAAGAACGTGATGTTCCCGTTGCCGCCGCTGATGACGACTGCCTTGCCGGAACTGTTGCCCGTAATCGAACTGCCGCTGCCGCCCGAATAGTTGAACGTGCCCGCCTGATTCGCCAGGCTCACGGCGGTGCCCGATGCGGTGGTCGTGATGTTCATGTCGGAGACGTTGTTCGTCCCGCTGATCCCCGAACCGAAGAGGGCTGTGTTGGCGGCGGCGGTCAGGTCCAACCCCTGCGCGGTGTTGTTGCCTGCGAGCGTGAGCGCGTTGCCCGTGCCGTTCGAGAGCGTCGGGCGGGTGCCTGCCGCGCGCAGCGTCGTCGGGGTGGCGTTGATGGGGACGACGAGCGCGACGCCGTTGCCGATGAATTGCTGGTTGCTCTCAAGCGCGAGTCCGGTCGTGTATGGGCTGCCGTTGCCGGTAGAGAGGTAGATGTAGTCGCCCGCCTGGTCTACGTCAGACGCGGCGTTGTTGACCGGCGTGAGCGTGTTGAAGGGGGAACTCGAACGCCCGTCGCCATTCGCGCCCGCGTTGTTCACGTACCAGACCATGCCGGTGATGTTGATCGTGACGGTCGCCGTGTCGGTCAGCGAGTTGTCGGCATTGTTGCGGATGGTATATGTGAAGGTATCGGTCGGGCCACGAAAGTTGACGTTCGGCAGATAGGTGAAAGTGCCGTCGGAGTTGAAGGTCACGCTGCCGTTGGCGGGCTGGGTGTTGGAGACGAACGTATTCGTGTCGGTCGCGTTGGCGTCGTTGTCGAACGCGCTGCCCGTGACGCGCACCTCAGGGTCTGTGCCCGCAGCCACGCCGACCTTGAGCAGCGTGTTGCCGACGGTGGTGTACGAGTCGTTGCGCGCCTGCGGCTGCGCGTGAATCGAGTTGGAGACGAGCGTGGTGTTCCCGTCAATCATGTCGTTGATGGCAACGTCGATGGCGTCGGTCGCGCCGTTGTTGGTGACCGTGATGTCGTACCTGATCGTGTCGCCGGCCTGCGCTTTACCGTCTCCGAGCGTGTCGTTCAGGATGGTGTCGGTCTTGGTCGCCACGATCTCGGACGAGGTCAGATTGGGCGCGACGGGCGTAATTTTCTGCGCGCCGTTGCCGGGTTGCGAGACGCCTGTGGACTTCCGGGGGCTTTGTTGCCCGTCGCCGCTTTTTGCTCTCGATTGAATTTTCTGTGCTAACCCGAGTGGAGTTAAAGGAGTCACCAGCAGGATGCAGGTGAGGAGGCTCGCGAGAAAGGCTCTCGAATTTCTGGGGCTGGAAGTGGGGGTGAAACTCTTCATAACTCTCCTTAAGTGAATTTCATTCCGACATGCGCGGGGGCGACGTGCGGAGATGGCTCGGGTTTATGTTAGGTGATTTTTGGACAAAGAAGTGGCAACACGTTTCGCAATTTAGATTTCCGAATTACAAGTGCCGTCTATGTGAACCGTGTTCGTAGAGGTCTAGAGTAGAAGAAACGGCCGTCCGGTTGTGGCTGCTCTGCGAATGAAACGTCAGAGGTGGCACGGTCTGGGTCAAACCGCGCTAAACTTTATAACACGATCCGCGCTGAAGTGACCACCCCGCAGCGGAATATTTGCGGAATTTTATGGAAGCGACGGGAAACCGCCCCGTTGTTGCTTTTGCGGCTTTTCGACCGTCGCCTCCGTTCCTGGCACGCCATTGTCGAGCGAAACCATCTTGCCCGCCTTAAGAGCGGGGCGGGAAGACGCCTTGCAGGGCGATGTTAAAGTTGAGGGTCAGGTAAGGCATCATGTTATTGTGCGGCTGGTCGCCCCCGGTTGGCGCGAGCGTCTGGTCGGCCATCGCAACCAGAGTCGGTGTGGGGTTACCCGGAACAAACATGCTTCCGCCCTGAGACCTTGCCAGCCCGCGATCGGGCGCCGGAGTGGTGAGCAGTCCCGGACTGGAGTTAGCCATCATGAGATGGTTGTGCACCGGCATTTCAGACTCCAGCAGCGTGACCGTTTCCGAGCCGCCGGTTTCGCCCAGATCGTGGAGTGAAAGGCCGGGGCCTTGTCCCGGGTGCATCGGCGCACGGCCTTGCAGGTCGGGCAGCGCGAAATTTGACTTGCCATTTCCTCCGTAAGTTGTGCCGAGCAGCGAGAAGAGCGCGGTATTCTGCGAAAGGGGCAACAACTGGCCGTCGCAGAATGCCCAACCTTTAGGCGCGAAGTTGAAGGGGAAGATACGAATTTCAGCGACAAATGGGTCTGCCATGAAGGTCTCCTTAAGTGGGGTTCGGGAAAATCCCGAATAGCGAGATGATGAAGTCGACACACAGGTACGGCTGGAAATTGGTGTGCGGTTGGCTGCCGCCCGTCGGGCCGATCACGTAAGCAGCCAGAGACACATTGCCCGGCGCCGGTGTATATAGAGACGCCGTCGGATGCTGGGCGGTCAGTTGTTGCGACGGGTCACTGTTCAGGCCGGCCGCCGTCGAGGCCAGCATCGCGTGATTGTGGACGGGGATTTGACTGGTGGTCAGCGTTATCTCTTCAGCGCCGCCGGTTTCGGCCAGAATGAAGCCGTTGCCCTGATGCACGGGGACTCGACCGCGCAGGTCGGGCAGCGCGAAGGTTGATTCGCCGTCGCCGCCATAGGTCGTGCCGATCAATTGAAAGAGCGTCTCGTTCTCTGAGATTGGGAGTAACTGTCCCTCACAAAACATCCAGCCTGCGGGCGCGAAGTTGCCTGCGAACATCCTTATTTCGCCGACATAGGGTTGTGCCATCGTTTTTCTCCTTTAGTTTTGTGAGGGGAAGATTCCCTGTAGTGCTATGCAAAAGGTGAGCACTAAAAAGGGCTGCATATTCAAATGAGCCTGACTGCCGCCTACGTTGGAAATCTCACTGGGGAGCAGAGAGGTCAGGCTTTGCGGCGGATTGTAGAGGTTGGCGACTGCGCCCAGTACGTTTCCGGTGGGAACCACCAGAGTCGAATTAGCGGAGGAAGCCTGCACCAGGTGCGTATGCGTCGGCAATTCCGAGATGGTCAGCGTATGCGCCTGCTCGCCGCCTCTTTCGCCGAGGGTGTGACCACTGCCCTCGTGCACCGGGACGCGTGAGCGCAGGTCTGGCAGCGCGAAGTTGACGCGCCCGTCGCCGCCGTAAGTGGTGCCGAGCAGCGAGAAGAGCGCCTGATTCTGGTTGATAGGCAACAACTGTCCGTTGCACATCGCCCAGCCTTTCGGCGCGAAATTGAAAGACATGATTCTGATTTCACTGAGAAACGGTTCGGCCATGTATTTCTCCTTCCAAGACTCGACTCAAGAGAGAAGCCCCGGAGTAGTCTGTTTTGAAGTTAAAGAGCGCACTTCGACAAAGGCAATCGAAGCTGGATGGCTGGTGCGTCTTGACCTTGGGTTCGGTTTCGCCGGCGCGCGGCTCGGCGGCGGCTAGTTAATTTGTTAGAGCCTGAGTTCTTACAGGATGATAAGGCTTGATCCCGCGCGAGGCATGCATTGTACGGCTTGGTCAGGGCAATTTCAAGGATAAAGATTCTCGACACTGTTTAATTATCCAAAATATCGTTGTCAAATTCCATAAAAACAACTACACTGTTCGTCCGAAGGGGCGTTCTTTAAGACTTTCCGCCACACCACAAACCCTCGTAGCACCATCAATTGAATCAATAAACGATTTAGGAGTTTCCCCATGCCTATATCACGTCGCGGCTTTTTTAAGTCTGCGTTTATTTCCGCCGTCGCGGTCGGAATCTTCTCCAACTCCGCCATCTCCTCGTTCGGACAAAAAGGAACGCTCAAAGATTCCAAAGGCTATTTCCAAATTCCTCCGCAGGCGCTCGGCGACCGGCTCTTTCATTTCACCCGGGCTACTTTTGAACCGTACTTGCGCAGCGATTTCCGCGTCACGGTGGGGCCATACAAAGTGGTCAACCTCAAACTCGTCAAGGTTGAAGACACGAGGCCGAGCGTTCGCAAAGGGATGCTGCGCACGGAAGGCGAATGCTTCGCGCTCCTGTTCGAGGCCAGCGCCGAATTGTCCGACCTGCAACAGACCTACGTGCTACAGCACGAAGCGCTCGGCACCTTCTCGTTGTTTCTGGTGAACGCCAGCGAACCGGGAAAAGCGATCTATTATCAGGCGATCATTAATCACATGCAGCCGCCCGATGGCCGCACGAAATTGTGAACCGCACGAAGTCTTAAAACATGAACGCACCGGGCGCGGCACTTGCGCGCCGCCCGCGCCATGAACGCCGACGCCTCCCGCCTCTGCATGTTTCCGCAAAGGCGGGCGCGTTATTTATAATGCGTCGTTGTGAGCGGGATGACTTGAGGGAGGCTTAAAATAAGGTGGAGCATCCACTTGACGAAGATAGCCAGGTCGCTTTGCGCGCGGTGCAGCAGGCGGACGAAGATTTTCTCTTACAGGTATACGCGGCTTCGCGCGCGGACGAGTTGGCGCTCGTGCCGTGGGACGAGGAGCAGAAACGCGCGTTCGTGCGCCAGCAATTCGAGGCGCAGCACGCGCAGTATTTCGAACGCTTCCCCGACGCCGAGTACAGCATTATTCTTTACAAGGAGCGTCCGGTGGGAAGATTCTGGATCGGCCGGACGCCCGAACAGATTCGCCTGCTCGACATCGCCATCCTGCCGGAGTTTCAAAATCAGGGCGTCGGCGCGGCGCTGCTGAAAACTTTGCTGGCCGAATCCGAAGCGGCGGGCAAGCCCCTGCGCCACATGGTCTTCAAAATGAACACCGCCGCGTTTCGCTTCTACGAGCGCTTCGGCTTTTCGCCGATTGAAGACGTGGGCGCGTACATACACATGGAGCGTCGCCCGACAACCTCCACCGACGCCGCCGCTGCTGCCACGACCCCTGCCGACGCTACTTCACACGGTTGAACACCGCCTCGTAATAAAAGCCCGCGTCGTCCTTTCGGATCGGGACGATAAATATCTCCATGCTGCCCAGATGTTCATGCTCCATCCCGTAGGTGCGCTGCGGTAAGAAATAGTCCAGAGGGCCGCGAAAGAGCACCGAAAAGCGTTCCGTCTGTCCCGCCACGTCGCCGTGAGCCTGCACTTCGACGAGTTCGACTTCCAACACTTTCTCCGGTTCGGGACTGAGCCGGAACTTCGTGTTCAACTGCTCCGAGAACGACTGAAATGTCAGATGCTCAGACATCGTTTCTGTCCTTTATGATTAATTTAAGGCAGGAAAAAATGCTCGCTGTAGGACTCGAACCTACGACCCCACGCGTGTGAAGCGTGTGCTCTACCAACTGAGCTAAGCGAGCACAAGAGAAAAGTTTGAAGAGGCGGCATGCTAACAAAGCGTGCGGGGAAGCGTCAAGCGAGCCGCACCCGCCGCACGCTCCCCCGAAGGTGTGAGCCTTTGAAATTTTCTCGCCGCGACGATGACATTAACTACTACTGCCCGCCCATCGGCGGATCGTTCGGGCCTGCGGGTTGCGTGCCGTTAACGTGGATGGTGCTGGAATTGGCGTCCGTGTAGTAGAACTCCTTGCCCGTTGCGGTCACGCCGTCGGGCTTTTGCGGGTCGGCGTTGACGGTGTAGAGCGGCGGCTGGTTGCCGGTCTTCGGCGTCGTCTTCATGCGGAAGATGTAGCCCTCGACGAGCGGTTCCTCGCCCGCGTAACGCTTGTCCAACTGCCCGTCCGCGATCAGTTGATCGAACGTCCCGTAGGAACTGCGGTTGTGCGAGTTGTAATAAATTCGCTGCTCGACGGCGATGGCTTGCAGCGTGCGAATGGCCGCCGCCTGATTGGCCGAACGCACGCTCGACTGCCACGCCGGGATGCCGACGCCGACCAGAATGCCGATGATGGCGATCACGATCATCAACTCGATGAGCGAAAATCCGCGTTCATTTCCGCGACGTTTTATAATTTGATGCATTGTTCACTTCCTCAATATGGTGGGGATTAAACTCCGGCCGACTTTTACACGAAAGACACCCTGACAAAGTTCCCTTAAATGTAGGCGTCCGCGCCTGCGTGCGGTCGCGAAAATCTTTCGTCTGCCGGAACGGCACAGATTTTACTACAACGCCGCGCGGCAAGTCACTGCCAGCTTGTGTGTTGACGGATATTGGGCGAAGCGAGCAGGCTTTTACCCGCGAGCGCATTGATGAAGCCGTAACGGGATTATGAGTTCCCGGTGGAAACTGTCCGAATCAAAGCCGGAGATGTTATAACTCCGGGCATGTTGTTTGAGTCGAGACGGCGTTTTCTCGCGCGGCGCTCGTTCTTGCATTTTGAGACAAAGGGAAGAGACTCGAATGAGTGCAGACCCGAACGATAAAGCTCTGGCAAGCCTGATCAGCGAAGGCGTCCCGCAGACGATGGACGATGTCGTCGGCCTGATGAAGCGGATAGATGAACTCTTGCCGAGCAGCGACGGCTTGAAGTGGTTCAATCTGCTTTACCTGCTGGTCACGCGCAGGGTTATGGAAGACCCGGGCGGCTTCGCGGACGCGCGCTATCTGGCTCATCTGGATGTGGTGTTCGCCAACCTCTATTTTAATGCGATAGGTAAGTTGGGCGGGCGACCCCAAGGGGTACCGCGCTCGTGGCAGGCTCTGCTGGAGGTGAGACATCGCGCGGACATTGATCGAATACAGTTTGCCGTCGCCGGGATGAACGCGCACATCAATCACGATCTGCCGATTGCGCTCGTTCAAGCTAACAACGAACTCGGAATCGAACCTGACCTGCACAGCCCGCAGCATGATGATTTCGAAAAGATCAACCTGATTCTGGAAGCCGCGCTGCCGCAGTCGCTGGAGTTTCTGGCGACCGGAATGCTCGGCGAAATCGCACAGGATTCGGGTAAAATCGGTCGCCTGCTTGCCCTGTGGAGCGTGCGTAAGGCGAGGGACAACGGGTGGAATAATGCGGTCGTCCTCAAGCGTATCGAGGACGTTCCTTTCGTGCGCAAAAGTTTTCTCGCATCGCTGGATAGGATGACGGGCGCGCTCGGTCGCGCGCTCCTGTTAGCCTTCCGGTAGACAGCGCGGTTCTCGCCGAGTGACGGCCTCTGGTCGCCACACCGGAGGCGGCGTCGAACTTCCGACCTCGCACCTCTGTTTTTAGCCTCTCCCCTCTGTTTCATGTAGAATGAATCGGCGACGCTTGCGACACAGGGGAGTGATTGATGAGACGTTTACAGACGGCGCACGAGAGCGAGGGCGGGGCGAAGGCTCTGGCCGCAGCCGAGTCGGTCGCAGGGCTTCACGCGGCGATTGAGGGCGTCATCAAGGGCAAGAGCGAAGCGGTGCGCCTCTCGCTCGTCGCGCTCCTTGCGGGCGGACACCTGCTCGTCGAAGACGTGCCGGGCGTCGGCAAGACGACGCTCGCGCAGGCACTCGCACGCGCGCTCGACTGTACCTTCCAGCGCATCCAGTTCACCTCGGACTTGCTGCCCTCGGACGTGATCGGCCTGTCGGTTTACAACGAGCGGACGGGCGCGTTCGAGTTCAAGCCCGGCCCCATCTTCGCCAACGTCGTGCTCGCCGACGAGATCAACCGCACCACGCCGAAGACGCAATCCGCCCTGCTCGAAGCGATGGGCGAAGGCCACGTCACCGTCGAAGGCACG
>DASQDV010000322.1:0-14887 GCA_035633995.1 Pyrinomonadaceae bacterium
AACCCGAGGGAAGCGGCGCGGCTGCGATCAACCTGACGCGCGCGTCGCGCTGGGCGAACTCGTTGACGATGTCGGGAGTTTTGTCCGTCGAATGATCGTCATAGACGAGCACTTCGCGGACAACTTCGCCGCCTTGCGCAAGCGCGGCGCGGAGACAGGCGGCGAGATTCATCTCCTCGTTGCGCGCCGGGATCAGGATCGAGACTAGAGCGGCGGGCTGTTCTAAGTCACGGCAGACTGTTGCCACGCGCGGCCACGCGAGCGCGTTCCACACGGCGACGCAGAGCAGCGCCGACGCAGGGAGAATGAGCATGAGGCAGAGAAAAATCATGCGACGGAGAGTTGGCGCGCGCCGGCGTTATTGACTTTGCGGAGCATCATCTCCGCCGCATCCGCGAGCACGCGCGCCTCGCCTCGTTCGCCGAATTTCCCGGCGAGCACCGACGCGCTCTCTTCGACGAGCGCGACGGCCAGCTTTCGCGACGCGCCCGTGCCGAGCACAGACACCGCCGACGGGCGCAGGTGGCGCGCGTCCTGCCGCGCCGTCTTCCCCGACGCTGCGCTCGCGCCGAGTTCGTCCAGCAGGTCGTCGCAAATTTGATAGAGCCGCCCGAAGCATTCGCCGAAGCGGGACAAGGCCGCGAGCGTCTCTTTGTCCGCGCCGTGCGCGAGCGCGCCCGCGACCATCATCAGGCGCATCAGCGCGACGGTCTTCAAGTCGCGGCTGGCAAGCAAGCGGTCGTTTGCGCGCTCCGCCTGCAACTCCAAATCTATGACCTGTCCGCCGATCATCCCGTCCGCGCCGACGGCGCACGCAGCCTCTCTCAACAGCGACTCGGTCGTGCCCGCACGCTCGCCCGTCTGCCCGGCGCGCGTCAACAGCGCGTAAGCCTGATTGAGCAGCGCGACGGCGGCGAGCACGGCCAACCCTTCGCCGTAGACGAGGTGCAGCGCGCGGCGGTTGCGACGCAAATCCGCGTCGTCCATCGCGGGCAGATCGTCAAGTATGAGCGAACTGCTGTGCAAGAATTCTACGGCGCAGCCGACGACGATGCCCTGTTCGTCCGTCGCCCCGGCGAGCCGCGCGGCGGCAAGCGCCAGCACGGGGCGCAGGCGCTTGCCGCCGGGGAAAAGCGCGTAGCGCAGCGCGTCGTTGAGACGCTCCGCGCCCGGCTGCGAACTGACGGGCAGGTGCGCGCCGAGCGCCCGCTCGATCTCTTCCCCGTGTCGTGCGATGAAATGTAATAACCCTTCGCTCAAGCCTGCGCCTCGCTTTCTTTCCCTTGTGCTGCCGCCGCCGATCTGGTCGTCGCCGCCGTCTCAGCCTTCGTCTCAGCCTGCAAACTTTTCACGTCTCCTGCGCCGCCCTCGCCGCCCGCAAAGACGATCTCGCTCAACTGTTTCGTCGCTTCCAGTATGGGCAGATGCCCCGCGCCTGCGAGCGCCGTGGCGCGCGCCTGCGGCCAGATGCCCTGCCACATTGCGACCGATTTTTTCACCGCGCCGAACGTCCGCTCGCCGTAAACAATGTCAATCGGCACGTGCGCCAGACTCGCAAAACGTGCGACGCCTTCGACCTCCGCGAGCAGCGCGAGATAGCTTTGCGCTACGTCGTGATCAATTTCGCCGAACGAGTGCGTGAGATCGGTTTCGGCCGTGCGCCGACCTCTGAGCGATTGATTGGTCAACCAGCGCCCGAACGAATTGGCAAACGTCGCCCGGTAAGCGTAACGCCCGAAACTTTTCGCAACGAAGACGCGGAAATACCAGGGCCAGTAAGCGAACGGGTCAATGAGGACGAGCCTCGCCACCTTCGCCTGAATCCGCTCGGCGGCCAACAAACTGAGGATCGCGCCGCTGCAATTGCCGATCAAAGTGATCTGCCGGTGCGGGGCGACGACGAAAATGGTTTTGGCGATCTCTTTGGCGACGCCGTCGAGCGTCAGACTTTGCGCCGCAGGCGATTTGCCGCAGCCGGGCAAGTCCGCGCTGTAGAGCGACGCGCACCGAGGCATGTGCGCGGCGAGCGGCGCGAAGGTGCGCCGGTCGCCGCTCCAGCCGTGCAGCCCGAAGTAAACTCGCTCGCCCTCGCCGTAACGCTCAACGTACATGACTGACGATCCTCTCCGCCACCTGTTGCCCGCCGAGCACGACCATCGGCATCCCCGTGCCCGGCGTGGTGCTCGCGCCCGCGTAATAGAGACCCTCGATCTCAGGCGAGAAATTTTTGTGTCTGAGCGGCCCGAGTTGCGCGAGATTGTGCGCCGCGCCGAACGCCGAACCGTCGTAGAGGCCGAAGCGCCGCCGCCACTCGGCGGGCGTGTAAACTTCTTCAAAGAGAATGCGCTCCGGCGTGAGATTGACGCGGTGGCGCGAGAACGTCTCGAACACCTTCGCGCGAACGTCGCGTACAACTGCGTCCCAATTCGTCTCCGGCAACGCGCTCAGCACGGGCACGGGGACGAGCACGAAGACTGCGGCATCGCCTGCGGGCGCGAGCGCGCGGTCGGTGGCCGAAGGGACGCTGACGTAGAAAGGCAACTCGCGCGGGATGCGACGCCGCCGCAGCAAGTCGTCGAAGGCGGCGCGGTAGTCTTCCGGCAAGAAGATCGTGTGATGGCCGAGACCCGCGACCTCTGCGCCGCCGCTGACGCCCCAGTAAAAGGTGACGACGCCCGGCGTCATCTTCGTCCGGGTCGCCTTCTGTCGCAAGACGTGCGACGCGCGCGAGTTCGCGTCTACCAACTCCGTGTCGGTCGTCGGCGCGTCAACGTTCGAGACGACGAGAGACGATGCGCGAAAGCTGCCGTCCGCCAGTTCCAGACCGGTGACGCGCCCGCTCTCCGTCCTGATCTTTCGCACGCGGCAATTCGTGTGAATCTCTACGCCGAGTTCGACGGCCAGTTTCTCGATTCCTTCGACGAGGCCGTAGACGCCGCCTTCGGGCAGCCAGAGGCCGTAAGCCATTTCGCCGTAAGAGAGGATGGTGAACATGCCCGCGAGCGTGTGCGGCGAGCCGCCGAGATACATCGCATACGAGCCGAGCGCCTCGCGCAGGTGTCGGCTTTTGAAGTAACGCCTGAGTTCGCCGTCGAGCGAACGCCAGATGCTCGTCCGTCGCAACTCCGCCGGACGAAGCGCGCCGAGCCACTTCAACGGGTTATCCACGTTGCGACTCACCATCTTCTCGAAAGCGATCCGGTACTTCGCCGCCGCGTCGCGCATGAAGGCGAGCGCGGCGGGTCGCGAGCCGGGTTCTAAACGCTCGCATTCTTCCAGAAACTTCCGCAGGTCGCTCGACAAAGTGAAGCGCGTGCCGTCCGCCCACTGGAAACTGACGGACGGATCGACGGGCAGCAGTTTCACGTAGTCGTGCAAATTTCGATTCGCGGCGGCGAACAACTGCTCGAAGACCCAGGGGTAGTTCAGGAGCGAAGGCCCGGTGTCGAAGCGAAACCCGTCGCGCTCGATCATGTTGGCGCGACCACCCACGCGCTCGCCCGCCTCGAAGACGCTCACCCGGAATCCGGCGAGACGCAGGTGTATCGCCGCGCTCAAGCCCCCCAGCCCGCCGCCGACGATCAAGACACTCTTTTCGTTTGCTCCGCTCATGCGCCCCGGTAAGACCGACTCATCACGTGACTCGCCCGACGATGCCCTCGCGCCGTTACTTTTGCCAGATGCCTGTGCGCCGTTTATCACAACTCAACGACGCAAATATGCGAGTGGGATGCGCCAGTATTTGCTCGGCGGCAGGACGCCGAACTTCTCGCTCGCGGGCACGCTCGCGCGGTGCAGGATGCCGTCGGGCGAGAGGCCGATGCGCTCGTTCAGGCGACGATAGACGCCGATGCAGGCGCGTATGGCGATTTGGCAGTCGGGGGCGAAAGCATCCAGATCGCGCTCCGCAGCCGCGTAGAACGATTCGGCGACGCGCGCCAACTCGCAGAGCACGCGCGCCAACGCTTCGCGCTCGCGCGCGTCGCTCAAGTCCAACTCTCCGTCTGTGGCCGCCGAGACGATGCCTTCCGCGCGCAGCATGTCCTGCGGGAGATAGACGCGCCCGCGCGCTTTATCTTCGCCCACGTCGCGCAGGAAGTTCGTCAGTTGCAGCGCGATGCCGAGCGCGCGTGCGCTCTCCAAAGCGCGCGGAAAATTTTCCCTGTCGCTCGCGCCGTAGACGTAGGCCAGAAAGTAGCCGACGACGACGGCGCTGCCGTAGATGTAGTTTTCGATTAAGTCTGCGAGCGTCTCGAAGGGGCGCGGCTCTGCGTCGCGGCGCATCGCTGCGAGGAAAGCGCGGTAGTGTTCCGGCGGGATGCCGCGCTCGCGGACGACCCTCGTGAAGCTCGCCAGAAAGCACGGCACGCCTCTCTGCAAAGCGTCGCCGATTGACGCGGAGGCCAGACCCTCTTCGTAGCCCTCGCCCCACTCGTCGAGCAGTCGCACGCGCTCTGCGCGCTCAAGCGGAAACGTGTCCACGATCTCGTCAGGGTAACGCACGGCGGCATAGATAACTTCTACCTCCTCGCGCTTGGCGGCGGGAAGGAAGCGACTCACGATGAAGAAACTCGTGCTGTACGTGCGCATCACTCTGCGCGCCTCGCCACACACGATCTTCCACGCCGCCCGCTCCGAAACGGCTCGCAACGCGCGCACGCGCATGAGCCGCTCGACGGCCTCCCAATCCTGCGCGCTCCAAACGCCGCCCCTGTTCGTCCTGTTATTCGCGAGCATAAAACCCCTGGCGCGATCTTATTGCGCCTGCGAGAGAGACGCTTCGATGCGTCGCCAGCCGTCCGTGTCGAGCGCGGCGTGCAGCCAGTAGGTGTATGCGCCGGGTCGCTCGCGCAGGTCGCGCCGCAGTTCGTCCAGTCCCGTCCACCTCCAACCCTCCACCTCCGACTTGTCAGGCGCGGGCACGCCGTCGAACTCGCCCACGAAAACGTGATCGTATTCGTGCTCGATCAATTCGTTCTCAAATTCCGCGCGGTAGATAAACTCGAAGGCCGCGCGGAGTTCGCAATCAAAGTTCATCTCTTCGCGCAAGCGCCGGTGCGCCGCCGCATCCGTCGCCTCTGCCGGGCGCGGGTGGCCGCAACAGGTGTTCGACCAGAGACCGCCGGAATGATATTTCGATGCGGCTCTGCGTTGCAGGAGCAGTTGCCGCTCGGAGTTGAAGACAAAGACGGAGAAGGCGCGGTGCAGTTTCCCCGCCGCGTGCGCCTCTAACTTTTCCGCCGCGCCTATTTCCCGATTCTGCTCGTCAACCAGAACGACCCGTTCCATTTCAAATCCTCTCAGGCGATTTACGCGAACGCCTCTTTCGCCCAGCCGACGCCAAACATTCTTGCACGCTTTGACCGTTTCAGGATACTAAAAATTTCTCATAAGTCAAGATAATATCAATTTCTCCCGTTGTACTTAATGGTCATTAGCTAATTTTGACCGGTTTGGACGAATTTCGTTTACATCAAAGCGACTTTTTGTTACCTTCTACCCGGTTAGAAAATTCGCGTCCGAGGAATTGATGAAAAATTTCGCCGCCGGAAAGAAATTGACCAGCAAGGAGGCCGCGCGGCTGCTCGGCGCGAGCGAGGCGTCGGTCAAACGCTGGGCTGACGGCGGGCTGTTGCCGTCGGAGAAGACTGCGGGCGGGCACAGGCGTTTCCGTCCCGAAGATGTCGCCCTTTTCCTGCGCGAGAAGGCGCGCGGCGCGACGGCCACACGACGCGGCGGCGCAAACTTCTCCGCCGCCACACCGTCGCCGGAAGCGAACGACGCGCCGCTTCCGCTCACCGTCGAAAGCGACGAGGCGCTGGTCGAAACGCTTTTCGGCGCGCTCGCAAGCGGCGACGCGGAAGAGACCTCTGCCCTGCTCGTCAAGTCTTATCTTCAAGGGAAGCCGCCCGCCTCCATCTGCGACGAACTCCTCGCGGCGGCGATGCGGCGCATCGGCGACCTCTGGCATCGAGGCGAACTCACAATCGCGGACGAGCATCTCGCCACGCGCGCCGCACTCGACGCCCTGCAAACTTTAGACAAAGTCGTCGCCGAACCTGAGCCGTACAACCTGCTCGCGGTCTGCTGCGGCACGGAAGACGACTTTCACGAACTGCCTGTGCGCTGCGCGGAGTTGATTCTGAAACACGCGGGCTGGGAGGTTCTCAGCCTGGGAGCGCACACGCCGTTCTACGCGCTCACGGACATGGTCGCGCGGCTGCACCCGGCGCTGGTCTGCGTGGCCTCGACCATCCTCGGCGATCTGGATCGCGCCGTGCGCGAGTACGGGGAACTGCGCCGGACGGCGGCGCGCGTCGGCGCGCGGGTCGTCCTCGGCGGCACGGGCTTCGCCGACGCCGACATCAGGCGCAGGCTGCCCGCCGAACTACACGCAGACACTTTCCAGCAACTGCTCGACTTTGCCGACACGCTGGCGACGACGAAACGCACGGAGTAACTTTGAGGCACAATCGTTACCACTCAGAATCCGAGACACGAAACGCACCCTTCACCCGTTCACCTGTTCTTCGAGCGACTTGAGCGCGCGTTCGAGCATGGCGCGGTGCGCCGGATTCGTCGCGCGGCCTAGTTGATCGAGGATGCGCGCTTTCGAGAGCCGGAGGGATTCCAGTTCCGCCTCGCGCCGCCGCACTTCGGGCGAAGAATTATCTCTGCGCTGGCGCGCTTCCGCCGCCGCCTGTTGCCGCTCCAGAGCGTCTTCCATCTGCCCCGCCAGCGCGTCTCCGTCCCATCCCATATCAACCTTCCCTTTCTACAACTGCGGCGCGGCGTCGCTCGCACACACGCGCCCTAGTTATACGCATGATTCTTTCACTCGTCGTCCGCGCGCCCGGAACGCGCACGCTTCAAGCGCGAGCGACGCGCTTTCGCTTCCAGTGTGCGCTCCTTCGCGGCGCGCGTCGCCCGCGTCGGCACGCGCTTCACAGGGCGATGATTCAGGCGCTCGACGCGCTCGCGCAGTTTTCGCAGGCAGATCGTTTTATTGCGTTGCTGGCTGCGCTCCTCGCGGCAGGTGACGACCACGCCCGAAGGCGTGTGCGTGAGGCGGACGGCGCTCTCCGTCTTGTTGACGTGCTGCCCGCCGGGGCCGCTCGCGCGAAACGTGTCAACCTCACACTCACGCAGCAAGTCTTCGTCGGATTCTGGCAGTTTGATCTTCACGATTGCTCGAACGAATAAATTCCGCGCTCTCTATCGTTCGACGCGAGCAACGCGCATCGAACTGCCCCGTCAAGGCTCAGGAGAGTTTGATGACGTTTTTGATTCCGCCCGCGCGGCCAAGCAACAGGTCTTGATGTTGCTCGATGGGAACGCGCATGGTGATGAGCGAGCGGACGGCCTCAGGCCAGCGCGTGTTGAAAGTTTCCAGATCGCGTATGGCGGCTTCGAAGTCGTCGCGCCCGGCGTTGACCGTGCCCATCATTACTTGATTGCGCAGCACCAGATTGCGCATCAGCAAGTCAGTATCAACCGCAATGGGAGCTTTATGCCCCGGCACGCCCGTGAAGACGAAGATGCCATTCGTGTCGAGAAACTTCATCACCTCGAACGCGAGGCTCGACGCGCCCACCGCCTCGTAAACGAGATCAATGCCGCCGACCTCTTCCGCCAACTGTTCGACATTGTGCGTCTCCGCCGAAATGTACTTCGCGCCGAACGACCCGACAAGTTGCGCCCGCTCGCTCGTCGCCGGTTCGCGCGAATAGACGTGCGTGTCGAAACCGGCGACGATGAGCGCCATCGCGCCGAGCAACCCGACCGGCCCTGCGCCGAGCACGAGCGCGCGGTGGCAATCCACAGCATGAGCGCCCCCTCTTTTCGCAAACCGCACGGGCGTCTTCGCCTGCGCCTGCCCCGCCTCCGGCGGCGACGCACATTCCCAGGGCAAGCGTTGCTGCACCTGCCACACCTGCGTCAGAGCCTTCTCCGCAATCGTCAGTGGTTCGACGAGCACGCCCACCTCGCGCAGGTGCGCGGGCACGACGTTCATATAACGCTCGTCGTCAACGACGAACTCCGTCAGGTAGCCGTGCTGCTCCTTGATGCCGCGCTCCGTGAAATCCCCCGTGAAGCAGAAGTCCTGCCGCCCCATGCGACAGGCGACGCAGGTGTCGTGCGGGCACGGGCGGCGCACGGAAGCGACGACGAGGTCGCCGCGCTTGACGCGACTGACGCCCGCGCCCGTCTCGACGACTTCCGAGAGAGACTCGTGGCCGAGCAGCAGGTAGGGCGAGCCTTTGGGCGGCGTGCCGTATTCGAAGGCGCAAATCTCCTTGTCCGTGCCGCAGATGCCGACTTCCAGCACGCGCAGCTTAACGTCGGTCGGCGAAGAGATGTTCGTCTCCTTGTGCTCGACGAGTTTGACTTCCTTCGATTCGGGAAAGACGGCAACTGCTTTCATAGTTTTTCTCTCGCGTTCGATTTGAAGAAACTTAAAACCGAAACGACGAAGTAGGAACGATGAACGATGAACGGAAAGACAGCGGCTTTTTATTCATCGTTCATCGTTCCTACTTCATCGTTCTCTCCTCTGCTCATTCGCCGAGCGCGGCGTACTTGAAGATGCGGAAGCGATATTGCTGCTGGTCGCGTATATTCTTCGCCACCGCGCCGTGCAAATTCTCGTCCCAGTTCGTGTACTGCTCGATGAAACGATCCGCCGCAGCTTTATCGCCCTCCGACTGTACTTCGAGCACGCGTTTTAAGAGCGCGCCGACCGCGTCGTGATACTTGTCGTAATTGATGGAGAGCCGTTTGCTTTGCGGGTCGAAGCGCAGCACGCCGCGCTCTAAAAAGAAGTTCCATTGCATGAGTTGCATGGTGTTGTAGGGCTGCGTGCGGCGCGGGCGGTTGTTTTGCAGGACGCGTTGAATGCCGCTCGCGTAGAGCGAGCGCAACTGCGCGTCGGTGTAATAACCTGATTTGCGGAGCGCTTCGGCAACGTAGAGCGAGACGAGGTCGGCCTTCATCTCTTCCAGAAGACTTGAGTTTGCCTCTAAGGCCGTGTCGAGGTCGCGCCCGTCTTTCGTCTGGTCAACGCCGAGATAGTGCCCGACTTCGTGCCAGAGCGTGCGGTAGAAACTGCCGTCGAAGGTGAGTTCACCAGCGTGCGCGGGGGCGACCGCCGCGCCCCACGCGTTGCCGGAGCCTTTGAAAATTTCCGGGTGGCGCATGATGTTGGCGCGCAGCAGAATGGTGCGCCCGTAGCGGCGCGCGATGTAACTCTCGTTCGGCAGAATCGTCGCGGTGTTGCCGCCGCGCGACTGTCCGAAGTCCGCGACGACATCGTAGACGCCGACCGGGATGTCTTCGCGCACCTTCTTGTGGCGCGCGTAGGGCAGCGAATCTTCGAGCGCCTGCAAGCCTTTCATCGCGCGGCGCAACTCCTCCGTCTCTTTCCCCCGCGTGGCGAGCAGGCTGAAGGCGTAGAAGGCTTTGACGCCGTAGAGTTCGTCGTCGTAAACCTCGTAAGAGCCGATCTGCGCGTTCAGATTTTTGAAGCGACCCGTAATCCACGCGGCATCGCCCGACTCGTAATCGTCGGAGAGCAGATCGCGGCTGCGGTTGCGCAGGTAGCGCGCAAACTCTTCGTCATCCTTTTGCACGGCGTCGGCGGCCTCGTTCAGGAGCGCGTGTGAGCGGATCATCTCGTCCGCATAGGCGACGGAATACGGCACGGCATACAAAAACTTTGCATCTGGTCGGGCGGAGAGTTTCGTCAGGTCGCTTTGCAGACCCGGATGCAGCGTCGAGAGAACCGGATACTGCCTGAGTTTCGCCAGATCATCTCTTAAATTTTGCGCGGTGGCGCGGCGGACGACGGTGCGCAGGTCGAGGATGGAATCTTTTCTTTCCGGGTGCGCGGCGAGGAAGGCTTCGACTTCCTCTTTCGTGATGCCCCAGGGATAGACGTTGTGGCCGGGCGGCGTCATCTCGACGGGCAGAAACGGCTCGCGCTTGTTATCGAGCGTCGTGGCAATCGGCCCCTGATTCAGACGGTAGAGCGCAAGCAAATTTTCCGTCGCCGTCGCGGCTGTAGAGTTCGCGCCCGCCGTGCGTCGTTCGAGCAGCGCGAGCGCGCGGCGCGATTGGAGTGCATTCTCGTGCCTCTGCCGTTCGTACACGTCTTGAAATATTTGACCAACTTCAAGGAGCTTCGCGACCGCTTTGCGCTCGCCCGCGCTCAGGTGCGAGAGGTCGGGCGCGAGGCGCACGCTTTGCGTCTTGGCGATGATCGCGCCGCTTTTTTCCGCCGACCAGTAACCGGCGGGCAACTGCCCGCTCGCCGTTTTGTTCGACGCGACCTGCGCCCGGATGCCGAAAACACACGCGATCAGGACGAAACTTAAACCCAGCAACTTTTTCATGTTTCACCTCTGCCGCAGATTTTACCGGAAGCGTCTGCCGTACAGAAGCGAGGCGCGCAGGTTACGTCCCGGTCGTCGCCCGCCCGTGCGGTGCGCGTGCGGCTGCGGCGCATGTATAATCGCGCCCCGAACAACCGGTTAAATCAGGCGCGGAGAGGCGACGGGAAACTACCTTTGGCCGATAACAACCAACAACTGATCGCACACCTGCTGAGGGCTGTAGAGGAACTGGTCGCTCCGCTCGCCGAGAGCATCCGCATGGTCTGGCGCGGGCAAAAAAGTTCCATGCCCGACGCGCGCACCGTGCTTGAGAATCACCTGCTTTTGACCGCCGAACATTTCATACGCGTCAGAGAGGCGACGGCGACAGTCAAGCAAAACTTCTACGAGGAGATTTGCCGCCGCTTTCAGTTGCGCCTCGCGAGCGACGCCTTCTCCGCGCTCAACGCGAATCGATGGCAAACGCCGCGCGAAAAAAACTTCGACCACACGCCCGTCAGCATCTCTTACCTCGAAGCATACGACGCGCGGCATGGCACGGCTTACGCAGACAAAACGCGCCACCTTCTTTTCCAGTTCGCCAACCTCGTCATCAAATACGACGGCACGATCACGCCCGCCGAAGCGCGCGCTCTCTCCGGGTTCAAAGAGATTCTTTACCCGGCGGGCACGGGCGCGGAAGTCGAAAGTTCGGGGGCGGCAGTTGATGAGACTTTGACTGAGCAGCCCTTGAAAGAAGAACCGCCGCGCACGCTCGAAGACGTGCTCGCAGAATTGGACGCGCTCGTCGGGATTGAGCGCGTGAAAGCGGACGTGCGCCAGTTGATCAATTTTCTCAAGGTGCAGAAGATGCGCGAAGCGGAAGGGATGCGCGGCCTGACCACTTCGCGGCATCTCGTCTTTTACGGCAACCCGGGCACGGGCAAGACGACCATCGCGCGCCTGCTCGCGCAAATCTACCGCGCGCTCGGCATACTTCGTCGCGGCCATCTCGTCGAGACGGATCGCGCCGGGCTGGTCGCAGGCTACGTCGGGCAGACCGCTTTGAAAGTAAAGGAAGTGGTGACGCGCGCGCTCGGCGGCGTGCTGTTCATAGACGAGGCTTACACGCTCACTTCGGGCGGCGGCAATGACTTCGGGCGCGAGGCGGTCGAGACGCTGTTGAAGATGATGGAAGACCACCGCGACGATCTCGTCGTGGTCGTCGCAGGTTACACGGGGGAGATGCAGGAGTTTCTCGACTCGAATCCGGGGCTCCGCTCGCGTTTCAGCAAACACCTCAACTTCGACGATTACGATCCGCTGCAACTGGCGCGCATCTTCCAGACCTTCTGCCGCAAAGCCGACTTTGAATTGACGACTGCTGCGGAAAAAGAGCTGGCCGCCATTTTTGAAATACTCTCCACCGCCCGCGACGAGACTTTCGGCAACGCACGGCTCGCGCGCAACCTCTTTGAAGCCACCGTCAACAAGCAGGCCAACCGTATCGTCTCGCTGCCCCTGATAGACAAGCGTGTGCTCGCGTCAATCGAGGCGGCGGACATTCCCAACGCCGACGACCTGCGCGCGTCCGGCATGATCTACACTTCAAGCTGAAGCGCCGCGCGGGCTAAAGCGTCCTATGTTTGCCCGGCGCGTCGTTCGTCGAAAATCAGCTTCGCTTCATCCGTCCGAAAAACTTATGACCAACCCTTACTCCGTCACGTCGGAAACCAGAGAAGGCGTAGAAGTCTTCACGCTGCGCGAAGCTTCGCGCGCCGTCGCCGAAATCGCGCCCGCACTCGGCAACAACTGCTTCGCGTTCCGCACGCGCGAGCACATCCTCGAACCAATCGCGTTTTCGGAATTTCGCGCGCGACCGACGAGCTACGGCATCCCGCTCCTCTTCCCTTTCCCGAATCGCATACGCGACGGCAGATTCTCTTTCGCGGGCGCAGAGTATGTCGTCAATCCGCCGCGTCACGGCTTCGTCAGGGACAAGGCGTGGCGCGTGGAGGCGCGCGGCGCGTCCGACAACGAAGGCGCGTGGCTCACTTCAAGTTTCGACGCCGCCGATTACCCCGAACAAATCCTCACACAGTTTCCCTTTCCCTTCCGGCTCGAAATCACTTACCGCGTCAAAGACGCGCGTTTGGAGATCGAGACGCTGGCACGCAACACGGGCGAGCGCGCCATGCCCGCAGGCTTCGGCATCCACCCCTACTTTCGTCGCCCGTCGCGCGGAACACTCAAAGTGCCCGCGCGGCAAAGATTGGAACTCGCGGAGAGTTTGCCGACCGGCAAATTGCTCGACGTTGCAAACGGCTACGACTTGCGCCAGCCCGCAGACGTAAACGCATTGAACCTCGACGACATCTACACGGCGGTTGAAGCGGAGGCGGGCGGCCTTGCGCGTTGTGTGCTCGAAGACGGGGAGAAAAACGTGCGCACCGTCGTGGAGTTTCGGCGCGAAGAGTTTCCTTACGTCGTCGTCTACACGCCGCCCGCGCCGCGTCAGGCGATCTGCATCGAACCCAACACCTGCCCGACCGACGCTTTCAACCTTGAGGCGCGCGGCGTCGAAAGCAACGTGCTGAGCGTCGGCGCGGGCGAGACGGTCAAATTCAACATCTCGATCTATACGCAAACGTAGGCCGCTTTAATTCAGCCGCAAGGCCATGATGTTTCTGCGGTCGCGCAGGTAGAGCGTCGTGCCGACGAGCGTGGGCACAGTCCATGAAGTGCCGCTCAGCAAGTCCACGCGCGCGTGCACGTCGAGTCCCGTCGGCGTCGGAGTTGCCAGGCCGAGCGTGCCGTCTTCGTCGAGGATGATGAACTTGCCATCGGCGTAGAGGAAACTGGCGTGCGAGAAGCCGCGCTCCTGCCAGAGCACGCGCCCGTTCCTGACATCAATCGCCGTGAAGAAGGCAGGCCCCAGGTGTCCGGTCGAGGCGTAGACCACGTCGCCCAGACGGATGGCGTTCTCCTTGTGCACGCGCGTGCGCTCGCTCTGCCAGAGTTCTCGCACTGTTGTAGCCTTACTGCCCGCGCGCGTCAGTTGAAGCACGCGCCCGCCCATGCCGTAAGCCGCCGAGACGAAAAGCAGGTTGTCGTCGTCGCTCCAAACGGGCGTGCTGATGTTGAAATGGAAATTCCACCCGGCGCTGACGGGATGACGCCACAGCAAAGCGCCCGTGTCGGGGTCGAGGCCGACCACCTCGTTGTGCATAAAGGCGACGAGTTGCGTCTGCCCGTCAACGTCGATGATGATCGGCGACGATGATGAGTTGCGAAAATCCTGCGCCTGCCAGCGGACGCGCCCGTCGCGCCGGTCGAAAGCCATCAGGCTGTGCCCCGCGCCGCCGACCTGCACGATGATCGTCTCTTTATAAGCGACGGGGCTGCTCGAATAACCGACGTTGATGCGCGACCCGTTGAAGTCGTTCCAGAGGTCGTGCCCCCAGACGCGCTTGCCGGTCGCGCTGTTCAGGCAGAGCAACTTTGCCGTCATTCCTACGGAGCAGACGAGGCCGCCCGTGAGAAGCGGCGTCGAGTGGGGGCCGAAGCCGTAGGTCGCGTCCATCTTCGGGAGGAGGGGGGCGGCGTAATCGTGCTCCCAAAGTGTGCGCCCGCTCGCGGGGTCGAGCGCGACGACGAACTCGCGTTCGCCTCTGCGATACATCGTGTACAGGCGCGCGCCGTCCGAGACGATTGAAGAATGGCCGTCGCCGAGCGGGCGCTGCCACAGTTTGCGTGGCCCGCCCGCAGGCCAGCGCGAGGCGAGTCCCTTCGCGTCCACCTTGAAATCCCGGCGCGCGCCGCCCCACTGCGGCCACCCGTCGGCGGCGTGCGCGCTCGCGGCAACACACAACGAGCAGAGCAGGAATCGCAACGCGCGCCCGACGCTCACAGTAACTTTGCGCCCTACCTCCAAAACGCTCTCCTCCCCGTCACATCTCGTCAATCCGACGCGGGCAGCTTACTACGAAGCGTTTCGTAGGTCAATATTTAATAGATCAACGGTCGCGCTCGGTCGTCTGCACCTCATCCCAGATCAACACGTGTTTTGTCTCTTTGAGGAGCAGCGAGCCGACGACGAAGGTGATGCTCGCAATGATGATCGGATAGTAGAGTCCGGCGTAGATGTTGCCGGTCTGTGCGATGACGGAGAGGCCGATGAGCGGCAGGAGTCCCCCGAAGACGCCGTTGCCGATGTGGTAGGGCAGGGACAGCGACGTGTACCTGATGCGCGCCGGGAACGCCTCGACGAGATAGGCGGCAATGGGGCCGTAAACCATCGTCACCCAGAAGACCTGAACGAAGACGAGCAGGATCAACTTCCACGCCGTCGGGTTCGAGAGCAGGCTTGCGAGATCGTTGTAAGGCAAAACTTCGGGTGCGGGTATGAGCACACCGTCGGCGAGCGTCTGCGGCGTGAGGCTGATCGCGCCGGTCACGGGGTTGCGCTGGGAGGTGGCGGTGACGATGTTCGTTCCCGTTGAAGCCTCCATCGCCCT
>DASQDV010000323.1:0-5232 GCA_035633995.1 Pyrinomonadaceae bacterium
CCCTTCGTCCGCCGCTCGATTGAACTCGACCCGCTCACCCTCTTCAACCAGCACATGCTGGCGTTTTGCCTGTTCTACGCGCGCCGCTACGACGAAAGCTACGGCATCTACCGTGAGTTGGTAGAAACTGCGGCGACGCAGGGACTCGGTTATTTCGGTTATAGCTGGACGCTCAGCCAGCTTGGGCGTCATGACGAAGCGATTGACGCGGCGGTCAAAGCCATCGAACTCTCCGGCCCCTCGCCCTTCATCACGGCGACGCTCGCCTACGCTTACGCCGCCGCCGGGCGCACGAAGGAAGCGCGCCACGTCCTCGGCGAGTTGGAAGAATTGACGGCGAAGCGTTACGTCTCGCCGTACTATCGCGCGCTGGCTTATTGCACGCTCGGCGAACACGAGCAAGCCTTCACCCTGCTCGAACAGAGTTTTGCAGACCGCGAGGCGTGGGTCGTGTGGCTCGGCGTCCAGCCGCAGTTTGACCCGCTGCGCCCCGACCCGCGCTTCGCGGAACTCGTGCGGCGCACGAAGAATCCGGGCGCGGGACAAAAGCGCGGCGAGGCTGCGCGCCCCGCGCGCGGCGCGATTGCCGGGCAGGGCGGCAGCAGCAGCGCCGAGATGGCGCGCAACGCCGCACGACACCTCACCGACAACGAAGAAGCGCGTCAACTCTACGTCGCCGGTCGCTACTTCTCCACGCGCCGTACCGCCGAAGGCTTGCGGCAGGCCATACGCAGGTTCGAGCGCGCCGTCGAACTCGACCCGAAGTTCGCGATGGCCTACGCCGAACTCGCAGACTGCTATGCGCTCCTGAACTGGTACGTCGAGCCGCCGCCTGAAGGCGCATTCGAGCGCGCGAAGCAGGCCGCCGAGCGCGCCGTCGCAGCCGACCCGAATCTGGCCGAAGCGCACGCCTCGCTCGGCTACATCAAGTTGCACTACGACCACGACTGGTCGGGCGCGGAAAACGAGTTTCGCCGCGCCATCGAACTCCGCCCCGGCAACGCCCTCGCGCATCGCTGGTATGCCTTCAACCTCGCGGCCATCGGGCGGCACGACGACTCGATCTCGGAGATCAAACGCGCGCTGGAGATTGCGCCGGAGTCTCCCGTCAACAACACGGCGCTCGCCAACGTCCTCTTCCTCGCGCGCCGCTTCGACGAGGCCATCGCGCAATGCCAGCACGCGCTCGCGCTCGATCCCGGCTCGGTCGCCGCGCACGTCATCCTGCGCTGGGCTTACGAGCACAAAGGCATGCACACGGAGGCGCTCGCCACCTACGAGCAGGAGAGCGTCTTTGCGGGCGACACGCCGACGACGCGCCTGAAAGAGGCGCACGTCTTCGCCGCCTGCGGGCGCAACGACGAGGCCACCACGTTGCTCCACGAGTTGCTCGCGCGGCGCGACGAGCAGTGGGTCACATCCTACGAGATCGCCGTCATCTATTCGCTCCTGGGCGACCGCGACAACGCCTTTCACTGGCTGGCAGAGGCCGAGCGCGAACATGCCGTCGGCTTCACCTTTGCGGGCGTTGACCCGCACCTCAACAACCTGCACGGCGACCCACGCTTTATCGACATGCTCAGCCGCACGCGGAACCCGCTCGCCGCGCGCTTCGCGGGCGAAGCGGACAAGCACAGTAGCAGCGTCAACAAAGCTTACGACCCGCACATCTCGACCCTGCCGACGCTGGAATTTGCGCTGAGCGGCAACGGCAGGAAGATCGCCGAGCGCGCCACTGCGGCGGCGGCATCGACAAAGACCGGCGAACGAAAGCGTCCGCGTCTCTCGCGCCGCGCGGGCGTCGCCCTGCTTGTCGCCGTCGTCGCCATTGCCGTCGCGACGGGCGCGTTCTTCTACGCGAGGCGTTCGACGAACTCCATCGCGGCGACCGTCGGCACGACGCCCGTGCGGCTGACGACCGAGATCGCCCACGACTGGCACCCCGACTACTCGCCCGACGGCACGCGCATCGCCTTCGCCAGCAACCGCGACGGCTCGACCGAAATCTACACCATGCGCGCCGACGGCTCCGACGTGCGCCGCCTGACTTACAACACCACCGAAGACGACTGCCCCACGTGGTCGCACGACGGCACGAAGATCGCTTTTCAGAGCCGGCGCGACGGCCAGATGGAAATCTACGTCATGGACGCCGACGGCAGTAATCAGCGCAACCTTACGAACGCCCCCGGCGAGGACACGCGCCCCGCCTGGTCGCCCGACGACCGGCGCATCGCCTACGGCAGCAACACGCTCGACGCGCCCACGAACTACGACATCTACCCCATGAGCGCCGACGGCTCGGACAAAATCAAGCTGACCGACGACCCCAGATTCGACAGCGACGCCACGTGGTCGCCGGACGGGCGACGCATCGCCTTCACCAGCGCCCGCGACGGAAAGTCTTACGAGATTTTCGTGATGAACGCCGACGGCTCCGACGTGCGCAACCTGACGAACCACCCCGGCGACGACGCGAAGCCCGCGTGGTCGCCCGACGGTAAGCACATCACCTTCGCCGGCAACCGCCCGAATAAGACCGACTTCCCCGCCGTCTATATCATGGACACCGACGGCTCGAACCAGCGCCTCGTCACCGCCGCGCGTACCTTCGACGACGAACCGGCGTGGTCTGCCGATGGCAAACACATCGCCTTCCAAACGCAGCGCGACGGCAACTTTGAAATCTACCTCGCCAACGCGTTCCCCGAAGCGGGCACCGGCAAGGGCGGAAAGCAGATGCGCTCGCTCGCCGTGCTGCCGTTTGGCACCGTCGGCGCGGTGGGCGACGAGCAATACCTCGGCGTCGGCATTGCAGACGAGTTGACGAACAAGCTCGGCGGGTTGGACGAGATCACTTTGCGCACGGCGGGTTCCGTGCGCCGCTATCTGGGGTCGAACAAGAGCGCGGTCGAGGCGGGGCGCGAGTTGAAAGTTGACTACGTGCTCGGCGGCTGGGTCGAGCGCGTCGGCGACCGCGTGCAAACGTCGCTCGAACTGACGGACGTGGCGAACGGGCGCGTGCTCTGGGCTGAGAAGTTCAACGAGCGTTTCACAGACATCTCGACCTTGCAGAACTCGATCTCGGAGCGCGTCGTGCGCACGCTCAGCCTCGAACTGACGAGCGACGAGCAGCGCCGCCTCGTCAAGCACCACACCAACGACAGCGCGGCGCAGCAACTCTACCTCGCCGGACGCTACCACTGGGGCAAGCGCACGCCCGAAGGCTTGCGCATGGCGATCTCCAACTTCGAGCAGGCCATCGCCAAAGACTCGAATTTCGCGCTCGCCTACGCGGGTCTCGCAGACTGCTACGCGCTCCAGAACTGGTATCTCGAACCGCCGCCCGCAGACGCTTTCGCGCGCGCCAAGCAGGCGGCCGACCGCGCCGTCGCGCTCGACGACGCGCTGGCCGAAGCGCACGTCTCGCTCGCCTTCATCAAGTTTCACTACGAACGCGATCTGGCGGGCGCGGAGGCGGAGTTTCGCCGCGCCATCAACCTGAACCCGAACTACCCGACCGCGCACCACTGGTACGCCTTCAACCTCTCCGTCATGGAGCGGCACGACGAAGCGCTCCTTGAGATCAAACGCGCCGAAGAACTCGACCCGCGCTCCGCCGTCATCGCAACGGCGGTCGCCAACATCCTCTACCACGCGCGCCGTTTCGACGAGGCCATTGAACAGTGTCAAAAAGCTCTCGCGATTGATCCCGGTTCGATTGCGGCGCAGGTTATTTTGCGTTGGGCTTATGAGAAGAAGGGGATGACGGAGGCGGCCTTCGACATCTACGAACGCGAGCGCGCCTTTGCGGGCGACACGCCGACGACGCGCACCAAGCTCGCACACGTCCTGGCCGCGAGCGGGCGCGCAGCCGAAGCCCGGCGCATTCTCGAAGAACTCGTGGCGCGGCGCAAGCAACAGTGGGTGACGGCTTATGAGATCGCCGTCGTCTATGCGCTCTTAGGCGACAAGGATAACGCTTTCCAGTGGCTGGAACGCGCTGACAAAGAGCACGCGGTGGGCTACACCTACCTGCGGGTTGACCCGCGCCTCGACAACCTACGCGGCGACCCGCGCTACGCCAAGCTGCTGCGTTGACCCTTTGGCGACCCGCGCCGCCGCTGCCACCATCGCTGTAGCCTCGCCCGTACGAAACGCCGTCACATTCGACACCTGCGCTTCGCGCCCCGCCAGCATCCGCGCGTCGAGCCTCAGGCTCTGCCGCTCGCGCGCCCTCAGGGCCAGACGATACTCCACGAAGTCGAACCCGGCTTCCACCACGCGCGACATCGCATACGCAAAGCTGTTCGACACGAAAGTCAATATGCAGCCCGCCACCACCACCATGCCGAAATAAATTAAATAACTCATCTCTACACTCTCCTACGGCGTTCCGTCTGATCGAACGCTCTTAAAATTTACTCGCCGCCGTTAGCTCGGCGCTTCAGATTTATTCAAGACGCCCACGACGAGCGACTTCACGCCCTGCAACCATCTCTCGCGCCGCGCCTTGCGCCGCCGCATCTTGATGGCGTCAAGCCCCCCTTGTCGCCCATCGTCATTGCGGCGGCGCGCGTGTTCTTCGACCAGAGCGCGATAGTAAGCGCGGTAATAGTCGGCTCTCATGCTGGCAGCGTGCGCGTCCCTGTAATCGCCCGGCCATTCGCTGTGTCCCGCGTGAATGGCGAGCGCGTGTGTGTCCGCCGTCGTGTTCGTCGTCTCGGTCATAACCCTCATGCGTCCTCTCTCCACAAAAATCCAGCCGCCGCCGTCTTGAGCAGCGCCCTTTATCTTGTCTCTATTTACTAACGCGCAACCGCGCCGCCGCCGGGATCAACTTTTTTTCGACGAATTTCCATAACCGTTTGCAAACAGCGCGTGGCCGCTCCATGCCGGAGACGCGCGCCTTGCAGCAGCAGCAGGCGTCTCCGGCATGGGGCAGCACTCAAAACAACGAAAGGCTCCGGCGACATACCGGAGCCTTTCGTTCTTGACCCGCCTTGCCCACTCAGGCGAGCCAACGGGGGAGAGGGAGCCGAGAACCCCTCCTTACCGTGCTTTAATCTTCACCGCTTCGAGCACGCTCATCGGCGATGCGGTCGGGATGATTCTCTGCAACTCGAAACCGGCCTCTGTCAACAAGCGCCGGTACTCGTCTTCCGTGCGCTCAAGCCCGCCCGGTGAGAGCAGCATTTCGAGGTCTTGAATCTTGGCGAAGTGCGGTTCGTT
>DASQDV010000324.1:0-6411 GCA_035633995.1 Pyrinomonadaceae bacterium
CATCCCGAACAACGCCGTGCTCGTCGTCGGCGGCGACATCCGGCGCGAGGCGGCGCTCGCGCGCATCGAAGAACTGTTCGGCGCGTGGCCGGCGGGCGAAGCGGAGGCGACGGAGTTTCCCGCCCTGCCCGCGCGCACCGGGCGCTCGCTCTACCTCGTGGATCGCCCCGGCTCGGCGCAATCGAACATCGTCATCGCCAACCCGGGACTGACGCGCACCGACCCCGACTACTTCCCCACGCTCGTGATGCACACCATCCTCGGCGCGAACGCCTCCTCGCGCATCTTTATGAATCTGCGCGAAGACAAGGGCTACACCTACGGCGCCTACACTTCGCTCGACACGCGCCGCAGTGCCGGAACTTTCCGCGCCTCTGCCGAAGTGCGCACGCCCGTCACGGGCGCATCGCTCAAAGAGTTCTTCTACGAACTCGAACGCATCCGCGACGAAATGGTCACCGAGAAGGAACTGCGCGATGCGCAGAGTTACCTGACGGGCATCTTCCCCATCCGTCTGGAGACGCTCGACGGCCTCATTGATCAGTTGATCCAGATCAAGATGCACGATCTGCCCGACGACTATCTGCAAACCTACCGCGAGCGCGTCAGCGCGGTGACGCGCGAAGAAGTGCAGCGCGTCGCGCGCCGCGTCGTCACGCCAGACCGCGCGGCCATCGTCATCGTCGGCGATGCCGGTGCGCTCACGGATGAGGTCAAAGATTACGCGGCGGAGATCGAGATTTACGACAGCACGGGGCAGCGCCGCGAAACGGCTTCGCCCGCGACGATTGAAACTACACACAACGGGAGGGATATGAGCAGCACAACACAAGCAGGAGACAGCGCCGGGTTCGTCGGCTCGTGGCAATTGGAGATCACTTCGCCCCTCGGGCCGCAGGCGGCGACGCTCATCGTGGACACGGACGACGAAGGCGCGCTGCGCGGCAGGATGAGTTCGTCCTTCGGCGAAGCGCAACTCGACAGCATCGCGCAGAACGGCGACATTTTCACCGCCATCGTCGCGCTCAAGATTCAGGGCATGCCGATTCAGGCCAACATCGAAGGCCGCCGCGAAGGCGATAACCTCAGCGGCACCATCCGCACCAACATGCCCATCGTGCCGCCGCTCATGTTCACCGGGAGAAAGATAAGTCAGTAGTCAGTTGTCAGTTGTCAGTTGTTTTTTGTCTGGCCTCAGTTGAGGCTTTCATCTTTAGCAACTCGCTTGAGTAGCACGAAAACAACGGACAGCGGACAACTGACCACTGACAAACAAAAAACCGCCCGGTGTGTGCTCTCACACCGGGCGGAAACCACAGGAGAATTGCCCAACTTTGCGAATCGCCCCCCGGCGATTCATTGGGTCATGCTATGCTCGCCAATTCTGATGCGCGAGCGCGCGTGCGCGGTTGCCCCTTTTTTTTAAATTCGCTCATCCCTGTTTTAACTGCCCTTTAGCGTTTTCACCCGGAGACGACAAATGCGAAAACTTTTCTTACTCATGGCTGCGCTCGTCGCCGTCGCCGCACCCGCCTGCGTCCAGCAGCCCGCGCAGCAGAACACGAATCAGCCGCAAACATCCGGCAGCAGCAGCGGCAGCGGCGACCAGAACTTCAAGCGAATCCATGACGCCTACGTGCGCGAGTTCCTGCGCCGCAACCCGACCGTCAACACATATCTCGGCGGCGGCGGACTCGACCCCGCGCTGCGCGAAGTGGACGGCCAACTGCGCGACCACTCCGCCGCCGCAATCGAGGCGGAAGACCGCTGGCTCGCCGACACGCAAAAATCTCTCGACACAATCGCCCCCGACACGCTCGCGCCCACCCTGCGCATCGACCGCGATGTCGCGCTCGCGCAAATACGCTTCCTGCTCCACCAGCACGGCACGCGCAAGTACCAGCAACGCGCGCTCGACACCTACACGGACGAACCGTTCCGCGCCATTGACTGGCAACTGCAAGGCATGACACAGACGGGCGAGCAAAGTTACGGCACGCCCGAAGAATGGTCGCTCGTCGTCCGGCGCGTCGAGGCCGTGCCGAAGTATATGCAGGTCGCGCAGGAACAACTCGCCGCCGGAATCAAATCCGGCAACACGCCCGACCACCGCATGCTGCTGCGCAACGGCATCAACACCTCGGAAGCCAACGCCACCTATTTCGAGAAGACGTTGCCCGGCTTAGCCAGTGAGCGCATCGCCCAGGGCGCGGCGGGGCGCGACGAGTTGTTGAAACAGTTGAACGAAGCCGCGAAGGGCGCGGGCGTCGCCTATCGCGGCTTGCGCGATTACGTCGCAAAGAATTTCTTTGACAACGCTAATAAACCCGACGCCACTTCGGTCAAGTCGCAGTTTCGCGCCGACCGCTTCGCAATGGGCGAAGAAGAGTACAACTGGGCGCTCAAAAACAATTTGCGTATGCCCGATGCGACCGCCGCGCGGCTCTACGACGAGTCAATGGCGATTGTGAACTCGACGCAGCAGGAGATGATCACGCTCGCACGCGAGATCGGAAAGAAGAAGACGATGGAGTTGCCCGAAGAGGGCGAGGCCGCCGTGCTCATGGTCTTCGAGGAACTCGGCAAGGACTACCCGAGGTCGGACGCCGAGATGGTCAAGTGGTACGAAGAAGCGGCGTTTCGTCTCGTCGAGTACGGGCGCAAGTCCGGCGTCTTCGACGTGCCCGCCGATTACAAGTTGGAAGTCGTCGAGACGCCGCCGCCCCTGCGCGCTTCGATTGACGGCGCGGCCTACTACCCCGCGCCGCCCTTCAAGACGACGGGCGTAGGCCGCTTTTACGTGACGACGACCGACAACGACGAGGCCGCGCTCAAAGACAACAATCGCTCCGCGCTCGCAGACCTCTCCGCGCACGAAGGTTTCCCCGGCCACGACTGGCACTACAAGGTGATGACGCAGTATCGCGAAGGGATCGCGCCCGTCCGCTGGTTAACGCCCGGCGCGGTCGAAGATTCGTCTTCGATGTGGCAGGACTCGATGGCCTCCGAAGGCTGGGCGCTCTACTCTGAAGCCCTCATGGCCGAACCGCAGCCCGGCTTCCCGAACGGTTTCTATTCGCCCGAAGAACGCCTCTATCAACTCAAAGGCAAACTCTACCGAGACCTTCGCGTCCGCGTGGACACGGGGATTCATACCGGACGCATGACTTACGACGACGCCGTTGATCTCTTCTCGCAGGTGGTAGACTTCCAGCCCGGCTCGTGCCGCGACACGAACACGGCGAAGACCGACGCCAAACGTGCGAGTTGCAAGAGCGCCGAAGCCGCCATCTTCCGTTATTCCAAGTGGCCGACGCAGGCCATCACCTACCGGCTCGGCAAAGATCAAATCTTCGCCCTGCGCAGAGACGCCGCGCAAATCGCGGGCGAACGCTTCTCGCCGAAAGACTTCCACGTTCTCTTTATGAAGCAGGGCACGATTCCCGTCGGCTACTTCCGCGAGGAATTGCTCCGGGAAATTCAGGCTAAGAAGTGAGCGGGCGGAAAATGAACCGGCGACCGCTAAGAGGTTAACAACCGGGGTCGCGGTGAAAAGCGAACGCGAAAGGCGCTGAGTGTTTATTTCACTCAGCGCCTTTCGCGTCTTCTCTGTGCGCTCTCTACGTTTAAAAATATCCCGACAAAAATTTCATCATTCATCTTCAACAAATATCTGTCGCAGATGGCTTTTCAAGTGCCCGATGTAATCGGTCATCAAGTATTCGAGCGTCGCCGGTTGACCGGCATCGACCGCCTGCCAGGCGATCTTGTCGAGCGTGTGCCGCGTGCGCGGCTGCCGCAATGTCGCTTCGGGTGCTGCGGCCATAACGTGCAGCAAATGCAGGTTGTAATTCTTCCAGAGGGCGACGAGCAGCGGCCACGACTCTTCGTTGTAACGCTGCGCCTGCACCCACTGCTCCTGCTCGTAGCCGTCGAAGACCAGATCGTCCGTGAACTGCGCGCGCACGAACCGCGCGTGATTGTTTGCCGCCGAGTCAATCAGGTGCCCGACGATCTCTTTCGGCGTCCATGCGCCGCCACCACCATCGCGCGCTCGACGGCGCACTTCGGCTTCGTCGAGCGCGCCGAGCCGCGCGGCGTTCGTTTCAATCGTACGCCGGAAATCTTCGAGCACATCTTTCATCGCACACGCTCCTTTGCTGCAAACGCCATTCGCTTCTAATGCTTGAGCCTTGTTCTGATTCATCCCTCGTCATTCATCCCTGTCTTTCAACGCTCGTACTGCAAGACCATGCCGTCGCCGCCGACCGCCCAGTTCTGCTTTTTGTTGACGAAGAGGGCGTAGAGGTTCTGCTTCGTGCCGCTCTCCTGCTGTGTCCACGTGCGCCCGCCGTCGTCCGAACGCAGGATGACGCCGCCGCGCCCGACGATCCAGCCCTGTTCGTCGCCGACGAATCGGACGCTCAAAAACGTCGTGCGCTTCAGGCCGGGCACGCTCACCGGCGTCCACGTCTCGCCGCCGTTCACGGTGCGCAGGATCGTGCCGCGCTCGCCGACCGCCCAGCCGCGCTCGTCGTTTGCGAAGTCCACGTGATAGAGCGTTGCGTTTGTGCCCGTGCGCTGCCGCGACCAGTTCATGCCGCCGTCTGTGGTCGCGAGGATCGTGCCTTTGTCGCCGACGATCCAGCCGCGCCGCTCGCCCGTGAAGTCCAGGTGAATCAACTCGTCGCGCGAGGGCACGGGTTGCGGACGCCACGTTGCGCCCGCGTCGTCCGTGTAGAGCACGAGGCTGTCGCTGACGACATCCCGGCGGCTGACCGAGCCGACGATCCAGCCCTTCTTCTTGCTCGGAAAGCGCACGCTATAGAGTTCGGGGACGCTGCCGCCGAAATCGGCGGGGCGGAAACGGCGCGCCTCGCGCCACGTGCGCCCGCCGTCGGCGGTGATGAGGATGCCGCTTCCGGCGATGAGATAGCCGTCCTCTTTGTCGCGGAAGTAGAGGTCGTTGATCTGTTCGTTCGTGCCGACGAATTGCCGCACCCACGTGCGCCCGCCGTCTTCGGTGCGGTAGACGAGTCCGCCGTCGCCCGCGATCCAGCCGCGCTTGCCGTCCGTGAAATAGACTGTGTTCAAATCCTTTCCCGCCGCCCCGTGCCGCGTGCCTTTCCAACCCACGCCGCCCTCGCCCTGTGCTCCGGCGCGCGCAAACGAGAAAGCGACGACCGCGAGCACACACGACGCCAGCAACAACGACGCACACGCGCCGCGCCGGTAAAGGCCGCGCACCACTTTCTCGTCAGTCATTCGACACTCTTCTCCAGGCGCATTTTCGACTTACAGGTATAACGAGGAATGCCCTTGCACGATACGTCCGGCGCGTGAGGTAGGCTTTTGTTTTACACGAACCGGGCGCTGTGCGACAAGGGCGCAAAGATGAAGGGGAAGGGGAAAAGGGGAAAGGGTAAAGGTGCGGGAAAGAAGCGTTGTGCTTTCTCCCTGACCCTTTACCCCTTTCCCTTTCACCTGGCTGTGGCCTTAGTTCGTCGCGGCGTTGACGCGATAGACGTGTCCTTTATAGACGACTATCACGCGTTCGCCGAGCGCGAAGAATTCGGCGAGTTTGCGCTCGCGTTTCAGGAGTTCAAAGTAAGCGTCGCTCCCGAAAACGAGCACGGTCTCCGGCAGCTTCGCATCCGTCTTGAAGTCCGCGTCCGTCCAGACGCCTTCGCGCAGGTAGAACGTCTTGTCCGCAACCTTGCGCATCACGCTCGACGCCGAAGACCTGTCCTCGTCGTCGGCTCGCAGCGACTCCTGCTGTTCACGCGCCTGCTTGCTCTGCTGCACGGCGTTTGCGCCCGTCGTCGGAATCGGGGTTGCTTCGGGCATCGGCACCCGCATTGGCGCGGCCTGCACCGGAGCGTTTGTCCTGTTTGCATCTACGGCACCGCCGGATGAGACAGGCGACTTCGCCCTGCGCGGAGGCGGCGACGACCTCACCCTGTTGGTGTTGGTTCCGTCAATAACAAATCCCGAATCTCGACCTGTGCCGGTGACTGTCACCGTCTCTGCTGCCATCGCGCCGGGTTCGAGCGCGAGGTATGAAGTGTAAGGCGTGACGATGCCGTAGCGCGTGCCGAGGTCAACGACTTCGTCGCGCAACTCGCGCGCCTCGCCGTTCGAGCGAATCTGCTCCATCAGCCAGCCGACGCGGCGCGTCGCCCACAGGCGCGGCAGAAAATCGTTTTCGTCCGAGTTGACCGGAAAGCGCAAATTTTCGTAGGCGAAGCTGCGCGTCTCGCGGTTGCTGCGACCCGACAGGCGCAGGCGCACGTTTGCGAGGTCGCCCGCGTTGCGGTAGCGACCGAGCAGCGTCACCTGCGCGCCGCGAAACAGATCGGGCAGGGCGCGCGGGTAGATGAGATCGGTTTCGACGCCGCCCATGTCGAGCGC
>DASQDV010000325.1:0-5016 GCA_035633995.1 Pyrinomonadaceae bacterium
GCCGTCGAACAGATCACGGAGACGCCTTTCAAAGTTTATCTCCAACAAAATATTTTCGAGCCGCTCGCGATGAACCGGACGAGCATCACCGCCGTCAAAAAAGAGTATCAACAGGATTTGGCGAGCGGCTATGAATACGCCTAGAACAGGCACCGGAAACTTCCGTTCCAGTGGTTCCACACCTATCCGGCTTCGGACATCAACAGCACGGCGACCGACATGGCGCGTTTCTTGCTGGCGACTCTGCAAGGCGGCGCGCTCGACGGCAGACGCATTTTGAGCAACGGCTCGACGCAGGAGATGCACCGCACGCAGTTTAGACATCACCCGCGCATCGCCGGATGGGCTTACGGGTTTTACGAAGGCTTGCAGAATAATCTGCGTTTCGTCGAACACGGCGGCAGCATGGACGACGGTTATTCGGCGCTGATGACGCTCGTGCCGGAACAGAATTTGGGAATTTTCGTCGCGTGCAACACAGAGAACGGGGCGTTCGGACTGGCTGGGGCGGTAAAGAGCGGATTCCTGAATCGCTATTATCCCGTCACTCCAAAACCTGAAACAAAGCCGCCACGCGCTGCTTCGCGCGCGAGTTTGGAGAGGTTCGCAGGCAAATATCGCCCGGACATTTACTGCCATACCTGCCCGCCAAACACTGCATACTTTCCCGAACCGTTCGAAGTCAAAGTTAACGACGACGGCACGCTCTCTTTTCAAGGCGAACGCTGGCAACAGATCGAGCCTTTGCTTTTCGAGTTGGTCGGCGGAGGGCGACCCGGGCAGAGTTTGCTCGGATTCCGGCAGAACGCGAAAGGCGAAATCACCTATCTGTTTCAAGACACTTACATGGTCTATGAAAAAGTTGTGGAGACGAAACGATGAAAAAAATGCTGCTGCTTTATGTGTTCATACTGACAACCGGCGGGGCGCAAGCTCACGCGCAAACAACTGTTCCCGACGCCGATAAAACAGCGATCAGGCAAACCGCTCTGGACTACATCGAAGGTTGGTATGAAGGTAATCCCGAACGAATGGAGCGCGCCCTGCATCCGGAACTGGCGAAAAGAATCGCCCACACTAATCCGCAGAACAAGTACAGCCGGCTCGACCAGATGAGCGCGCTGAGCCTGGTACAGGGGACGCGCAGGGGCGGCGGCAAAGAGACGCCGAAAGAGCGACAGCAAAAGGACGTGACGATTCTCGACGTGTTTGAAAATGCGGCGAGCGTCAAGATAGTTGCATCCGATTGGGTCGATTACCTGCACATGGCGCGCTGGAACGGCAGGTGGGTGATCGTTAACGTCTTATGGGAACTTAAGCCGAACGCCAAAAGATCAAATTGAGCAGACCCACAGCACGAAGTTCGAGCGCCGCCACGACGACGCCCGGCCTGTCGTGTTGCTTCATTCAATTTCGGTCATCACGCGCTGACTCTCAAGTTATAACCCGCCTGACGGCTAAAATTGATTTTTAGCTCTCCCGCCCTGCGCCGCCGAGACCTCCCCGGCGAAACGAATCATTTCCGCCACATTGCGCCCGCCGCCCACCCCCTTGACAATCTAGGGCTTCTCGTGCGATGTTGCTCCTAGATTATCTAGGAGGTTCACATGCCGAAGCAGGACGCGAAGTTACTTCAGGGCACACTCGATATGCTCATCCTCAAGGCGCTTTCGCTCGGCGCGCTTCACGGATTCGGCGTCGGGCAGCGCATCATGCAGATGTCGGAAGAGGCTTTGCGCGTAGAGGAAGGCTCGCTCTACCCGGCGCTCTACCGCATCGAGCAGCAGGGCTGGATCACTTCGGAGTGGGGAGTCTCGGAGAACAACCAGCGCGCGAAGTTTTACCGTCTGACGCGCGCCGGGCGTAAGCAGTTACAGGTTGAGGAACAGAACTGGGAGCGGTTGGCCGCCGCCGTCTTCAAGGTTATGCAGACGAACTAGAGAGGCTTGAGGGTGATGTATTGGCTCAGGCTCATAAGCGCACGCCTGCGCGGGTTGCTGCGCCGCAGCAGCGTCGAACGCGAGATGGAAGAGGAGTTGCGTTTCCACCTGCGCATGCGCGCGGAGTTGAACATGCAGCGCGGCATGACGCCGGAAGAAGCAGAGCGCGCGGCGCTCGGAAGCTTTGGCAACTGGGTGCGCATCAAGGAGGCTTGCCGCGACATTAAAGGAGGAGGGGTGGTGGAGACTTTATTGCAGGACGTTAAATTCGGCGCGCGCGTACTGCGCAAGAATCTGGGCTTCACGCTCGTCGCGGTGCTGACGCTGGCGCTCGGCATCGGCGCGAGCACCGCCATCTTCTCAGTCGTCAACGCGGTGTTGCTGCGCCCCTTGCAGTACCCGAACGCCGAGCGCATCGTGGCGATTCAGGAACTCAACCAGAAGGGAAGCCGCGTTCAGGTGACGCCTGCGAATTTCCTCGACTGGCGCGCGCAGCAGACGAGTTTCGAACACCTCGCCGCCCTTCTCACGCGCACGGCAAACTTCTCCGCCGGAGACGAGTCGGAACGTCTGGAACTTGCCATGACTTCGGCAAACTTCTTTCAGGTTTTCGGCGTGAGCCCGCATCTCGGTCGTTTCTTCCTGCCGGAGGAAGAACGCGCGGGACACGACCCGGTGGTAGTTATCAGCTACGCCCTCTGGCAGCGCCGTTTCGGCGGCGACCCGTCGCTGGTCAACAAAAGCCTGACGCTCGACGGGCAGAGTTATACGGTCGTCGGCATCGCCCCCGCAGGCTTTCAGTATCCGGATCGCACGGAAGTCTGGATTCCGCCTTTCCAACTCGTACCCACGCTCGGCGCGCAAATGAACATCGAACGCGCGCGCGGGTTCGGCTTCCTGAGCGCGGTGGCGTCGCTCAAGCCGGGCGTGTCGGTCGAACAGGCGCACGACGAGATGACGGCAATCACGGCGCGCCTGCGGCAACAATATCCGGATACGAACAACAATCGTTTTAATCGCGTGGTGTCGCTGCAAACGCATCTCGTAGGGGAGAGCGCGGCGGCGCTGCTGTTGCTGCTGGGGGCGGTGGCGCTCCTGCTTTTGATCGCGTGCGCGAACGTGGCGAACCTGCTGCTGGCGCGCGCCGCTTCCCGTCAAAAGGAGATCGCCGTGCGTCTGGCTCTGGGGGCGACGCGGTTGCGGCTCGTCCGGCAGTTGCTCGTCGAGAGCGTCTTGCTGGCACTCGTCGGCGGCGCGGCCGGGCTGCTGCTCGGTTGGTGGGGCGTTGACTTGATGCAGGGATTGCTGCCCGCCAACTTCCCGCGCGCGCAGAGCATCGGCATAGACCTGCGCGTGCTCGGTTTCACACTGCTCGTCTCGCTCGGCACGGGCGTCCTGTTCGGACTCGCGCCCGCGCTTCAGGCCACTAACCCCGACATCAACGAGTCGCTCAAGGAAAGCGCGCGGGGTTATGGCGGCGCGCGCCGTAATCGCGTGCGCTCGCTGCTGATCGTCTCCGAAGTCGCGCTGTCGCTCGTGCTGCTCATCAGCGCGGGGCTGCTGTTTCGCAGTTTCCTGCGCTTGCAGGCGGTCGAGTTGGGCTTTCGCCCGGAAAGGGTGCTCACGTTCAGCCTCAGACCTGCGGGCGCAAACTTCACACAAGACCCGCAATACTCCGCCTTCTTCCACGAGGTCGCAGAACGTATCAAGACGCTGCCCGGAGTTGACACCGTCGGCGTGATTAACACTCTGCCGCTCGTGAAGGGGCCGACAGCCGGTTTCAGGGTCGAGGGGCAACCGCTGACGACGCCGGACAAGTGGCCGAGCGTTAATTACCGCAGCGTCAGCCCTGACTACTTCCGCGCGGTGAACGTCCCGCTTCTCAAGGGGCGCGCGTTTAACGTACATGACAACGATTCGGCGCCGCGCGTCGTCCTCGTCAACCAATCGCTCGTGCAACGCGACTTCGCGGGCGAAGACCCGGTCGGCAAGCGCATTAACATGGGCGGGACGGCGCCCGACGGACAGCCGATCTGGTTCGAGATCGTGGGTGTGGTTGCGGACGTGCGCAGTATCGAGTTGAATACCGGGCCGGTGCCGGAAATTTACACCTCTTACCTGCAAGACCCCTTCGCAGGCATGTCCTTCGTCGTGCGCTCGGCGGTCGAGCCGGAGAGCCTTGTCCCGGCGGTGAGGGAAACCGTGCGACAAATTGACAAAGCGCAGCCCATCGCGGAGGTCAGGGAGATGGAGCAGATCATCAGCGAAGTGGCGGCGCAGCCACGCTTCAACACGCTCCTCCTCAGCCTATTCGCCGCAACGGCGCTGCTGCTGGCGGCGGCAGGCATCTACGGCGTGATGTCCTACTCTGTCACGCAGCGCACGCACGAGATCGGGCTGCGCATGGCGCTCGGCGCACAGACGCCCGACGTGATACGGCTCATCGTCGGGCAGTGCATCAGGCTTACGCTCGTCGGGCTCGCGCTCGGCCTCGCCTGTGCCTTCGCCTTGACGCGCATCATGGCCGCGCTGCTCTACGGCGTCAGTCCGACCGACCCCTGGACGTATGCGGGCGGCGCGCTTTTACTCGTCGTAGTTGCGCTGCTGGCTTGCTACCTGCCCGCGCGACGTGCGACCAAAGTTGATCCGCTGGTGGCGCTCAGATACGAATAACGATCAGTTGAAGTTCTTCCTGCACCTCTGTCAGGTCGTGGCATCACGAAAATGTCCCGACACGCTCTCGCTCGCTCCAAAATAATCTTTGCAGCGCAACCCGTCGAAGCTATTATTCACGACGCACGGGAATTTCATTTGCTGAAAAGTGAAGACGGCTCATTTATCATTCAAAGGCAGAGCAGCGCCACTTTTGCAAACGCATCAACCAATTGCAGACCATTCGCGATACAACACGGAAGCTCGAAAAATCATGCGCCACAGACCTCAAGCATCCCGCTCACTCTTCGTCCTCCTCCTGTTGTTATGTCACTCCACCTTCGTCGTGGCTGCGGCGCGCTGGACGGAGGCGGAAGCCAACGAATGGTACAGGCGGCAGCCGTTCCTCGTCGGCAGCAATTAC